>DATAGN010000361.1:0-4617 GCA_036263715.1 Ramlibacter sp. | reverse complement strand
CGCCTGAAGGACATGGACCGCATGGGCGTCGACATCCAGGCGGTGTGCCCGGCGCCCTACCACTTCTTCTACTTCACCGAACCGGACTACGGCGCTCAGCTCGCGCGCGAGGTGAACGAAGGCATCGCGAAGATCGTGGCCGACACGCCTGACCGCTTCGTCGGGCTCGGCTCGGTGCCCCTGCAGAACGCGGAGCTCGCAGTGCGCGAGCTGGATCACGCGGTCAAGGAACTCGGGCTGCGCGGCGTGGAGATCTGCACCAACGTCAACGGCAAGAACCTCACGGACCCGAGCCTGGGCCTCGAGAAGTTCTTCGCGCGCTGCGCGGAGCTGGGCGTCGTGATCTTCATGCACCCGCTCGGCTACACGCAGGCGGACCGGCTCACGCACCACTACTTCAACAACGTCATCGGCAATCCGCTCGATTCCACGGTGGCGGTGTCGCACCTGATCTTCGATGGTGTGATGGCGCGGCATCCCAAGCTGAAGATCATCGTGGCGCACGGCGGCGGCTTCATCGCGCACTACTGGGCCCGCATGGACCACGCGTGGCGCGCGCGCCCGGACTGCCGCACCGTCATCAAGCGGCCGCCCTCGACTTTTCTCGAGAAGTTCTACTTCGACACGATCACCTTCGACCCCGAGATGCTCAAGCGGCTGATCGACCGCTTCGGTGCCGACCACGTGGTTCTGGGGACCGACTACCCGTACGACATGGGCGAGGAAGACCCGCTGGGCCTCGTCGCGCAGGTCAAGCGCCTGCCCAAGGCGGACCGCGACCTGATCATCGGCGGCAATGCGGCCCGGCTGCTCAAGCTGAAGTTCTGAGGCGGGCACGGGGGCTGCAGTCATGGCCACGAGCGACAACGGCTTCGACGCACGGGCACTGCGCCAGGTGCTCGGCGCCTTCGTCACGGGGGTGACGGTGATCACGACCGTGGACGCGCAAGGCAAGCCGCACGGCCTGACGGCCAACTCCTTCACCTCGGTCTCGCTGGACCCGCCGCTGATCCTGTGGAGCCAGTCCCTCGCCGCGCCCAGCCACCCGGTGTTCCGTGCGGCCGAGCGCTTCGTGGTCAACATCCTGGCCGACGACCAGGTGGAGGTCTCCAACCGCTTCGCGCGCTCCAGCCCCGACAAGTTCGCGGGTTGCGAGTGGACGCCGGGGCTGGGGGGCGTTCCCCTGATCGCCGGCTGCGCCGCGTACCTCGAATGCCGCCGCATGGACACGTTTCCGGGCGGCGACCACGCGGTGTTCCTCGGCCAGGTCGAGCGCATCGAGCGCAGCGGCCGCCAGCCGCTGGTCTTCGGCGGCGGCCGCTACCTGGTGGCGCAGCCGCACGACATCGGCGCGCCGAACACGGGCACCGCGAACATCGCGCGGTTGAAGGCGGTGCGCCTGGCGACGCGCGCCCTGGTGGAACTCTCCGACGAACTGGACGAAACGCTCGGCCTCGGCGTCTGGGGCAACAAGGGTCCGACCATCGTGCGCTGGGAAGAAGCCAGCGAGCCGGTGTCGGACAACCTGCGCACCGGCCTCGTGCTTCCGGTGCTGAGCTCGGCCACCGGCCTGGCCTTCGCCGCCTGGCTGCCGCAGGAAAGCACCGCGCCTTTCATCGAGGCGGAGCTTGCGCACGAAGATGCGCCGCCCGCGGCGCGCTTCGCAGAACAGCTCGCGCTCATTCGCGCCAACGGCATCGTGCGGCTGGTGGGCACCGACGCCTTCGCCGACCTGTACGGCAGCAGCATCAGCGCCGCCAGCGTGCCCGTGTTCGACCAGAGCGGCGCGATGGTGCTGGCGCTGACGGCGATCGGCAGCACGGACAAACTCGACCTCGCCGACGACAGCCGCCTGGTCACCGGCTTGCGGCAATGCGCGGCAACCCTCTCGCAAAGGCTGGGCGGGCGCAGCCCGGCCGCAGCCGCATCCAACGATTCCCAGGAGAACGCACGATGAAACTCGGCACCTTCATGATGCCCCTGCATCCGCCCGGCCGGGTGGCGACCGAGACGCTGGCCGAAGACCGGGAAGCGATCCTGCTGGCGGACCGCCTGGGCTACTGCGAGGCGTATGTCGGCGAGCACGTGACGGACCTCGCCGAGAACGTGACGTCCTCGCTGATGTTCCTGGCGTCCCTTGCGCACGACACGAAGGACATCGTGCTCGGCACCGGCACCATCAACATGCCCAACGGGCACCCCGCCGCGATCGCCGCGCAGGTGGCCATGCTGGACCACATCCTCAAGGGCCGCTTCATCATGGGCATCAGCCCCGGCGGGCTGATGTCGGATGCGGAGGTGTTCGGCAACTACCAGAAGAACCGCAATGCCATGTTCGTCGAAGGCATCGACATGGTGCTCAAGATCTGGGAAAGCGAAGGCCCGCTGGACCTGCAGGGCGAGTTCTTCAAGATCTCCACGAAGCAGACGGCCATCCCCGAGATCGGCCAGGGCCTCATCCTCAAGCCTTACCAGCGGCCGCACCCGCGCATCGTGGGCACGGTGGTGGCGCCGTTCTCGCAGGGCGTGACCGAGATGGCCAAGCGCGGGTGGCAGCCGATCTCGGCCAACTTCCTGCTGCCGCAATGGGTGAAGACGCACTGGCCGAAGTACGTGGAAGGGCGCACGGCCGTGGGCGCGCAGGCGAATCCCTCCGAGTGGCGCGTGGCCAAGTCCATCTTCGTCGCCGACGACGAGCAGACGGCGCAGCGCTACGGCAAGAGCGCGGAGGGGCCGTACCACTTCTACTTCAAGCAGCTCTCGCGCAAGCTGGTGGGCGGTGGCCGCGGCAACGTGTTCAAGGCCGACCAGTCGCTGCCCGACAGCCTGATCACGCCGGAGTACGTGACCAACCAGCTGGTGATCGCGGGCACCGTGGACAGCGTGGTCGACCAGCTGCTCGCCTTCCGGGCGCAGGTGGGCGACTTCGGGACGCTGCTCTATGCCTGCCATGATTGGGTGGACCCGGCGCTGTCGAAGCGCTCCATGCAACTGATGGCGGAGCAGGTGATGCCCCGCGTGAATGCCGCGATCGCGGCGGAGGCAAAGTGATGGACACCCTCGCAATCGTTAGCCCGGGCAGCGGCCAGGACGTGGCCTACCGGCGCGAGGGCCGGCAGGGCGCACCCGCGGTGCTGCTCGTGCACGGCCTGCTTTCCGACCACCGCATGTGGGACCCGGTGGTGGAGCGCCTGATGGGCGACTACGAGGTGCTGCGCTACGACCTGCGCGGGCACGGCCACAGCAGCGCCCCGCCGCCGCCGTACACGCTGGAGCAGCTGGCCGACGACGTGCCGGCGCTGCTGGACGCGCTCGGCATTGCCCGCGTGCATTTCATCGGCACGTCGCTCGGCGGCATGATCGGGCAGCAGGTGGCCGCGCGCCATCCGCACCGGCTGCTCAGCGCCACGCTCGCCAACACGGGCGCGGTGCAAGGCGCGGCGGCGGCCTGGGACGAGCGCATCGCGCTGGCGCGCGAGCAAGGGATGGCACCGCTGGCGGAGCCGACGCTGCAGCGCTGGTTCGGTGCCGCGTTCCGCGCGTCCGCGCCGTCGGAGGTCGAGCGCATGCGGCGCACGCTGCTGCAGGTCACCCGCGACGGCTACGTCGGCTGCGCCACTGCCGTGCGCAACTTGTCGCAGCTCGAATTGCTGCCGCGCATCACCGTGCCCACCCTGGTGATCGCCGGGCAGAACGACGAAGCCATCCCGCACGCGGCCGGCGAGAAGATCGCGCAGACCATTCCCGGCGCGCAACTCGTGTCCTTGCCGACCGGGCACCAGGCGGCGGTCGAGCAGCCGGAGGCCTTTGTCGCCGCGTGGCGGACATTTGTCGCACGCGTTCGCCCCTGAGTCGACCTCTCCTACAGGGGCACGGCCGCGGCACTCTCAAACTGCCGGGCCACTGCCGCCTAGATTCGCTCCCAGACGTGGCCGCCAAGCGCCACCTTGGAGAAGAAGCAATGACGTTTCGCGCCTATATCGTCGAGGACAGTTCGACGATCCGCGACAACCTGATCGAGACCCTGAAGGAGCTCGCGCTCGTCGAGCCGGTGGGCGCGACGGAGTCGGAACACGAGGCCAAGCGCTGGCTGGGTGCCAACGCGTGGGACCTGGCCATCATCGACCTGTTCCTGCGCGAGGGCAGCGGCATGAACGTGCTGGAGGCCTGCCGCCGGCGCCAGCCGGGGCAGAAGGTCGTGGTCCTGAGCAACCATTCTTCCCGCGACGTGCGCTGGCGGTGCCGGCAGCTGGGCGCCGATGCCTGCTTCGACAAGTCGACGGAGCTGGAAGCGCTGGTCGACTACTGCGCCAAGCTGCGCGAGCAGGTGGATGCGGCCGACGGTTCCGCCGCGGTCACAGCGCCGACGAAGGCTCTTCCGGCAACACCTGCCTGAAGCGCGTCGGCGACAGCGCGCCGGCAGAATCGAGGATCGGGTAGGCGATCGAGCAGATGTGGGAGTTGACCCGCTTCAGGTCGCTGATCAGGTCCAGGTGCAGCGAGCTGGTCTCGATGCTCTGCACCGTGTTTTCGGCCAGGCGCGTGAGGTGCGTGCCCGCATAGGCGCGCTCCAGGTCGCGAAAGCGCGCCTTTTCCTCCAGCAGCTTCTGCGCGTCG
>DATAGN010000360.1:0-10363 GCA_036263715.1 Ramlibacter sp. | reverse complement strand
GGTCGACGAAGATCACGCCGCCGTGGTCGCGCCGGCGATTGACCCAGCCGCACAGGGTCACGGTCTGGCCCATCAGGGCTTCGGTCACGAGACCACAATAGGTCGTACGCATTTGTTGGGACATGGGAAAACCTTCGGGGGAAGCGCGCCGACGCTCAGCGCGCGATCGTCTTCTGGGGCGTGGAGGGCGACACCACGCCCATGGAGACGACGTACTTGAGCGCGTCGTCGACGCTCATCTTCAACTCGATGCAGTCGCTCTTGCGCAGCATCACGAAATAGCCGCCCGTGGGGTTCGGGGTGGTCGGCACGTACACGCTGACGTATTCCTCGCCGCGCAGGTAGGTGGTGACGTCGCCCCCCGGCGTGCCGGTGACGAAAGCGATGGTCCAGACGTCCGCCCGCGGCCACTGCACCAGCACCGCGGTGCGAAAGGCGTTGCCGCTTTCGGAGAAGAGCGTGTCCGAGACCTGCTTGACGCTCGAATAGATCGAGCGCACCACCGGGATGCGCGAGACGATGCGGTCGCCCACGTTCACCAGCTTGCGGCCGACGAAATTGCTGGTGACGGCGCCGACGATCAGCAGGATCGCCAGGGTCAGCAGCACCCCGAACCCGGGGATGTGCACGCCGATCAGGCGGTCCGGCTGCCAGGCGGCCGGCAGGATCAGCAGGGTCTGGTCCAGCGTGTCGATGATCCAGCGGAGCACCGCGACCGTGATGGCCACCGGCACGATGACGAGCAGCCCCGCCAGCAGCCATTTGCGCAGGGCGTGCATCGGGTGCTCAGTGGCAGGCGCAGGACGCGCCGCAGCCGCCGGCCGAAGCGCTGGGCGCGTCGGTCTTGGGGGCCGCCGGGGTGCTGTCGGTCTTGCTGTCCGACTTGCCGTCCGACTTGGCGGCTTCCGCGGGCTTGTCGTCTGCCTTGGCCGTCGCGGGCGCAGCACTGTTGCCGTTGCGGAAATCGGTCGCGTACCAGCCGGAACCCTTGAGCTGGAAGCCGGCGGCGGTGATCTGCTTGGCAAACCGGTCCGCGCCGCACGAGGGGCAGACCGTCAGCGGGGCGTCGGAGACTTTCTGCAGGACGTCCTTGGCATGGCCACAGGAGCCGCACTTGTAGGCGTAGATGGGCATGGCGTTGTCAGGAGGTCGAAGGATGCAAAGCCCTCAATTATAGGCCGGCGGGCAGAACTCAACCCTCCGAAGCTCCCTCTCCCCTTGGGGGAGAGGGCTGGGGTGAGGGGCAGGCGCGCGAGGCCCTCACTCCGACCCTCTCCCGCGAGCGGGAGAGGGAGGAAGTCAGGCGGCCGCCACGTGCTTCACCGCCTCGTGGCGATTGCGCAGCTTCTGCGGCGCGAGCGAGCCCACCACCATGCCGATGAAGGCAGCGATCAGCCCGGCCAGCTGGCCGGGGAACAGCTTGCTCAATGCCTCGCCGCCGACCGCCGGGAAGAACAGGATCCACACCGCGATCCCCGCGGCCACCGAGAAGATCGCGCCCTGCGTCGTCGCCCGCTTCCAGTACAGGCCCATCACCAGCGGCACGAATGCGCCGACCAGGGTGACCTGGTAGGCCGTCGACACCAGGTCGTAGATGGACGTGCCCTTCATCGCGATCGCGTACGCCAGCACCAGCGCGGTGAAGGTGACGATGGTCACGCGCATGGCGAACAGCAGTTGCCGGTCGTTCATGCCGGGACGCAGGTTCTTCAGGATGTTCTCGACGAAGCTGGTCGAGGGGGCCAGCAGCGTGGCGGACGACGTGCTCTTGATCGCCGACAGCAGCGCCCCGAAGAACAGGATCTGCATGATCAGGGGCATCTTCGTGAGCACGAAGGTGGGCAGCACCTTCTGGTAGTCGTTCTTGGCGAGCTCCATCGCCTCGCTGCCCATGACCACCACGGCCGCGGCCACGATGAACATCGGCACGAACGCGAACAGGATGTACGAGACGCCGCCGATGACGGCACCGTTGCGCGCGGTCCTTTCGTCCTTGGCCGACATCACGCGCTGGAACACGTCCTGCTGCGGGATGCTCCCGAGCATCATGGTCAGCGCCGCGCCGATGAAGAACGCCACGTCGGTGAAGGACGGCTCGGGCAGGAACCTCCACAGGTCCTGCGAGGCCGCCATGGCCATCACCTTGTCCGAACCGCCGGCGAGCTCCGCGGAGAACACGGCGATGATCGCCAGGCCCACCACCAGCACGATCATCTGGATGAAGTCGGTCCAGGCCACGGCGAGGAAGCCGCCGACCACCACGTAGACCAGTACGGCCAGGGTGCCGACGATCATGCCGGCCGTCTCGGACATCGCGCCGTTGGTGAGCACCGAGAACACCAGGCCCAGGGCCGTGATCTGCGCCGCCACCCAGCCCAGGTAGCTGAGGATGATCGCGCCGGAGCAGAACACCTCGATGCCGCGCCCGTAGCGCTGGCGGTAGAAGTCGCCGATGGTCAGCAGGTTCTGGCGATAGAGCTTGGTGGCGAAGAACAGGCCGACCAGGATCAGGCAGGTGCCGGCGCCGAAGGGGTCTTCCACCACCGCATTGAGGCCGCCTTGCACGAACTTGGCGGGGATGCCCATCACCGTCTCGGCGCCGAACCAGGTGGCGAAGGTGGTGGTGATCACCATCACCAGCGGCAGGCTGCGGCCGGCGATGGCGAAGTCCGTGGTGTTCTTGATGCGGGTGCCCGCCCAGACCCCGATGGCCAGGGTGCCGAGCAGGTACAGGACCACGAAGGTGACGAGCGTGTAATTCATCCGGTTCCTCCAAGCCCCTGGGCGGGCTGGCGCGGATTATGCCCAACGGTCGCGGACCTAGAAGATCCGCAGGCGCACGATGAACTGCATGGCCAGCAGGCCCAGTGCAAATCCGATGCCGCCGTAGATGATCGACTGCAGCAGCCGGTTGGTGCGGCGCAGTTCCTGGATCATTTCCTCGTCGTCGCGGTCGCGCCGGCGGGCGCCGTTGCGCAGGTATTGGTGCAGCAGCACCGGCAGCTCCGGCAGGATCTTGGCGTAGCGGGGCGCCTGGTCCCGCAGCTCCTTCCATAGCTTCTGGGGGCCGACCTGGTCCAGCATCCAGCGCTCCAGGAAGGGCTGCGCGGTGTTCCACAGGTCCAGTTCGGGATCGAGCTGGCGGCCCAGGCCTTCGATGTTCAACAGGGTCTTCTGCAGCAGCACCAGCTGCGGCTGGATGTCCACGTTGAAGCGGCGCGACATCTGGAACAGGCGCATCAGCACCATGCCCAGCGAGATCTCGCGCAGCGGCCGGTCGAAGTACGGCTCGCACACGGTGCGCACGGCGCCTTCGAGTTCGTCGACGCGCGTGCCGGGCGGCACCCATCCCGACTCGATGTGCAGTTCGGCCACGCGCTTGTAGTCGCGCCGGAAAAAGGCGGTGAAGTTCTGCGCCAGGTAGTCCTTGTCGAACTCCGTGAGCGTGCCGATGATCCCGAAGTCCAGCGAGATGTAGCGGCCGAAGCTGCCCGGCGCCACGCTCACCTGGATGTTCCCGGGGTGCATGTCGGCGTGGAAGAAGCCGTCGCGGAACACCTGCGTGAAGAAGATGGTGACGCCGTCGCGCGCCAGCTGCCGCAGGTCGACACCCTCCTCCACCAGGCGGTCGACCTGGCTGATCGGGATGCCGTTCATGCGCTCCATCACGATCACTTCGGGATGCACGAAGTCCCAATACATCTCGGGGATCAGCACCAGGTGCAGGTTCGCCATGTTGCGACGCAGCTGCGCCGCGTTCGCCGCCTCGCGCACGAGGTCCAGCTCGTCGTGCAGGTACTTGTCGAACTCGGCGACCACCTCGCGCATCTTCAGCCGGCGCGCATCCACGGACACGTTCTCCAGCCAGCGCGCCATCATGCGCATCAGGTCCAGGTCCTTGTCGATCACGGGCAGCACGCCGGGGCGCAGCACCTTCACCGCCACCTCGCGCACTTCGCCCGTGCGCAGGCGCACCGTGGCGAAGTGCACCTGCGCGATGGAGGCGCTGGCGACCGGCTCGTGGTCGAAGGTTTCGAAGACGGCGTTCAGCGGCCTCTTGAAGGCCCGCTCGATCGTGGCGACCGCCACCTCGCTCGGGAACGGCGGCACGCGGTCCTGCAGCATCGCGAGTTCGTCGGCGATGTCCGGCGGCAGCAGGTCGCGACGCGTCGACAGCACCTGCCCGAACTTCACGAAGATGGGTCCCAGGTGCTCCAGGGCGAGGCGCAGGCGCTGTCCCCGCGGCACGTCCAGCCGCCGGCGCCGGCCGATGGTGACGATGCGCGCCAGCCACCCCAGGCGCTCGAAGCCGGAGAGCGCCAGCTCGTCCAGCCCGTAGCGCAGGATCACCCAGAGGATGACGATGGCGCGCACGTAGCGCGTCATCCGCCGTGCTGCCCCGGCGCGCCCGGCGCGGTGGTCGAAGGCGTCGAGCTTCCGGACGTCCCGCCGGGTGCGCGCGCGACGAACTGCCGCAGCGACTCGTTCACCCGCCGCATCACGGTGGCCATGGTGTGGGCCGGCGCATCACCGAAGACGCGGGCCAGGTCTTCTTCGATGTCCCAGCGCACGTGGTCCACCAGCCACTGCACCTCGGCGGCGAGTTGGACGTCGCCGGCGATGCGCACGGGCGGCTTCTCGCCGCGCATGACGGCCTGCGCCAGCGAGAAAGCGGAGTCCTCGGCCAGCGTGAGCGTCAGGTCCGGCAGCTGCGTCACCGGTCCCAGGTCCAGCAGGCCAGCTGGCGTGGCCACCAGCCGGACGGTGAACTGCCGCCAGTGCGCCTCCACCAGCCGTCCGCTCTGGCGCTTCAGGCGGGCCTGGGCCTCCGGTTCCTGTTGCAGGACATGGTTGAGCAGCAGCACGAGGCGCCGCTGCATCTCTTCGACCATCCATGGCGGCGGCTGGAACATGCGCCCGGCACGCTCGAAAACCTGGTCCAGAAAGGAAACGGGGGACTGTGTCGCCATAGTCCCCCGATTATGTGGGTTGAGAGTTCAGCGTTGAGCGTTCAGCGTCACTGCATCGCCTGCACGCCCGCCACCAGCCAGCCGGCGGACCCGTCCTTCGGCTTGACCATGTTCCACACCTCGCGGAAGGGGCTGGGGCCGGCCGAGGGTTCCTCGCGGATCATGCCGCTGAACTCCACGCTGGCCATGTACTCGGTGGCGAGTTCCTCGATGCCGAGCAGCTGCGCCTCCAGCATCGCGACCTCCGTCTTCTGGGGGGCCGCCTGCTGCTCCAGCTGGCGCTGCGCCATCTGGCCGCTGATCTCGCGCAGCATCTCGTCGGTCATCATGCTGCGCAGCGCGTTCATGTCGCTGCGGTCCCACGCGTCCTGCAAGGTGACGAAGTTGCGCTTGGCCGCCGCCAGGAAGCCGTCGGTGTCGAAGCCCGCCGGCACGCCCCAGGACTGGGAGCCCTGCAGGCCACCCTGGGGCTGCGAGCCCAGGGCGGAGCCGATCCCGAGGCTGCCGCGCGTCGGTTGGGTCGCGGCGCTGGTGTCGTAGCCGCTTTCCCAGGGCCGCGCGGACGCATCGTTGCCGACCTTCTGCGGGTTGTACTGGCGCGGGGACACGGGCGCATCGGCGCTGGCGCCCGCACCCTGGTACGCCATGTTCGCACCCGCATTGCCAGCGCCCCGGCGGCGGATCATGCCGATGACGGCGACGACCACCACCACCAGCAGCAGGATCATGAGGATGTTGGCGAAGCCGGCGCCCAGGCCCAGGCTGCTGGCCAGCCAGGCAAGGCCCAGGCCCGCGGCCAGGCCGCCCAGCATGCCGCCCCAGCGGCTGCGCTGGGGTTGCGCCGCCGCTGCGGCCGGCGAATTCGGGGGCGCCGCGCTGCGCTGCGCGTTGGCGGGCGCCGCGGGGCTCGTGGCGGGGCTGCCGGCGTCGCGCTGCGTCACGTTGGACGACTGCCGCCCGACCGAGCCGCCGCCGCCGAGGCGACGGGCCGCATCCGCATCCATGGCGCCGACGGCCAGCACGCCAGCGAGAACGACTGTCCAGAACTTCATAGCGGTCTCCTTTGCCCTGCCCGTGGGCTCAGCACTTGATTCCTACATGCAGCGCCGCCACCCCTCCCGTGAGGTTGTGGTAGTCCACGTGCCCGAAGCCGCCCTGCTTCATCATGGCCTTGAGTTCCTCCTGGCCAGGATGCATGCGGATGGACTCCGCGAGGTAGCGATAGCTCGCCTCGTCGTTCGCCACCATGCGCCCCAGGCGCGGCAGGATGGAGAACGAGTACCAGTCATACGCCTTTTCCAGCGGCCGCGCCACCTTGGAAAACTCCAACACCAGCAACTTGCCGCCCCGGCGCAACACCCGGTGCATCTCCGCCAGCGCGCGGTCCTTGTGCGTCATGTTGCGCAAGCCGAACCCCACGCTGACGCGGTCGAAGCTGTCCGCGGCAAAGGGCAGTTTCTCCGCGTCGCACACCGCGGTGGGCAGGACGAGGCCGGCATCGAGCAGCCGGTTGCGTCCGACGCCCAACATGGATGCGTTGATGTCCGTGTGCACCACCAGGCCGGCGCTGCCGACCTTGCGGGCGAACGCCTGCGCCAGGTCGCCGGTGCCGCCGGCGATGTCCAGGACCCGGTGGCCGGGCCGCACGTCGGCCACCAGCACCGTGTAGGCCTTCCAGGCGCGGTGCAGGCCCAGGGACATCAGGTCGTTCATCAGGTCGTAGCGGGGCGCCACCGAGTCGAACACCTTGGCGACCAGGTGCGCCTTCTCGTGCTCGTCGACCTTCCTGAAGCCGAAATCGCTCTTGCTGCCCATCGCTTTCAGTGCCCGCATCCGTGGCCGTGCACGTGCGCGGCCTTGGCAGCCATGGGCGCATCGCGGTCGGCGCCGGCGGCCTGCAGACGCTGCTCGTAGTCCTGCCACAACTGTGCCTGCTGCGACCCGAGGAAATACAGGTAGTCCCAGGAGAAGATGCCGCTGTCGTGCCCGTCCGAGAAGGTGGGCTTCACCGCGTAGTTGCCCACCGGCTCCAGCGAGACGATGTCGACCTCGCGCTTGCCGGTCTGCAGCACCTCCTGCCCGGGGCCGTGCCCCTGCACCTCGGCCGACGGCGAGTACACGCGCATCAGCTCGAAGGGAATGCGGAACAACGAACCGTCGGCAAAGCCGACTTCGAGCACGCGCGATGCGCCGTGCACGGTGATGGATTCGGGAGAAGGAGTTTCGCTGCGCAGGCCGGCCATGCCCCCAGTGTAGGGCACGCCAGTGCGCAGCGAAGTCGCGCGGGTGCGCTGCTAGAAGCGCACTGCGACGGTCGCGTAGACGCGGCTGTCGCCTTTTTGCGGCGAAGCGGAATTGACGGTCAGCGGCACCCGGCTGCCCACGACCACGCGGCCATAGTCCAGCGAAGCCGAGAACACGCCTTGCACGTAGCGCAGGCCGACGCCGACGCTGGCCAGCCGGTCCGAGGACGGGCGGTTCACGCCGTTGGGCGAGTTGTTCCAGATGTAGCCGGCGTCCAGGAAAGCCAGCCCGCGCAGGCCGGCGACGAGTTCCGGCGTGGTGACTTCGAAGGTGCCGGAGAGGCCCTTGTCACCGGAAAGCGGCCGCTCGATGTCGGTGCCGCGCACCGAGCTCAGCCCGCCCAGGCCGAACTGCTCGCCGGAGATCAGCACGTCGGGGCTGTACTGCGCCGCGCCGCGCAGCGACCACAGCCACGTCTTCATCAGGGGAGCGGTGTAGCTGGCGGCGCCGCGCAGCACCTTGAAGTGCACGGTGTCGATGCGCGGGTCTTCGCTCTGGTAGGACAGCAGGTCGTTGTGGTCGCCGGTGCCGGTGTTCCACGCGCCCTCGATGTTGTAGCCCCAGATGGCGGTGTCGGTTTCCGTGCGGGCGGTGTAGCCCAGGGAGATCGGCCGGCTGCGGCGGTCCAGCGCGCCGGGCACCACGATGTCGTTGATGCGCGACGCATCGAACACCCTGTCGTCCAGCCCCAGCGTCACGTAGCTGCGGCGCCCGCCGGTGGGCGGCAGGTACTGCGTGTAGTTGATGCCGAAGGTGTGGCCCGCACCGGTGCTGGTGAAGGTGCCGAAGTTCCCGACGACGTCCGAGCGGGTGTAGCTCGCGCCGATGACGCCGCCGAGCGCGTACAGGGGCACCTTGTAGGCCAGGCCCAGCTGCCTCACGTCGCTCATGCGCTCGAACGACGTGGTGTAGGCACCGACGAACTGGTGGTCGCGGTTGAACAGGTTGGTGTGGCCGGCGGAGATGGTGAAGCGGTCACGCCCGGACGACTCGGACCCGGCGTTGGACAGGGATGCGCCGAGCGTCCAGGGCCGCTGCTCCTTGACCGTGATGGTGGCGTCGATGCGGTCCGGCTCGTCCGACTCGCGCAGGCCGACCTGCACCTGCTTGTTCGGGTTTTCGTTGGCGATCGCCGTCTGGATGGCGAGCGTCTTGAAGTTCGGGCTTTCGCCTTCCCGCAGCTCCGGCAGCGTGCGGCGGATGTTCTCCTCGTCGTAGATCTGGCGGCCTTCGATGACCACCTTGCCGACGGTGAACTTGACGATGGACAGCTTGACCGTGTCGCCCACTTCCTGCGGCGGCAAGGCCACGCGGTGCAGGCCGTGGCCGGCGTTGCGCAGCGCGGTCTCGAGGGCAGCGGTCGCCTGCTGCAGCGTTTCCAGCGTTGCGTTGCTGCGCACGAAGGGCGCCAGCACGCGCTGCGCCTCGGCGTCGCCGATGGGGTTGTCCCCTTCGATGCGGAAGCCGCGGATCGCGAACACCGCTGCCGCAGCGGGCTGGGCCATGGGCGGGGCCGCACGCGCGGGCGCCGCCGGCACGGGCGCGGAAGGCTGGGCACCCGCGGCGCCGACCGCCAGGGCCATCAAAGCAAGTAGGGCGTTTTGCGGACGCCGCGGCGCAATGCCTCGGATCATGTTTCTTTGCCGCTCGTTCTTATGGGAACGGCCATTCTCGCCGCGAGTGAACAATTTGTCACTCGCAACGGGGCGCTACTCTTATTTGCAGACCTGCTTGTTGCCCACGCCGAGGTCACCGAGCAGGCTGGTGAGCACCGGGTTGCGGGACGTGGGCAGCGGGATCCGGTCGAAGTCGATGAACTTGGGGATCAGGTTCGGACGTGCCGTCTCGCCGTTCGTCCCGGCAAAACCGGCCTCGCCCTTGCCAAGCTGCAGCACTTCGCGCGCGCTCGCGATCTCGATGTGGCCGTCACGCACGAACACGAACAGGCCTTCGGTCGCGTCCGACACGTTCTCGGTGGAGAACAGCTTCGGCGGCACCGGCACCTGGTCGGGGCGCGGACCGTCCATGTTCGGCTGGTTGTTGATCTGCTGGATCGGGCCGCTGGCGGGGATGAACAGGCCCTGGCCGGCCTGCAGCACCTGCAGGGCGGTCTGGCCGCCCTGGCCCACTTCGATGGAGCCGAGCCACGTCCACAGCGTCAGGCCGGTGTTGGGGTCGCCCGGCTCGCCCGCGCAGGGCCCGGTGCACAGGACGTCGAAGCCGGTGCCGCGGATGCCGATGGTGGCGGTGGCGGTGCTGAACCCCACGTTGCGCGTGTTCGCCTTGGCAATCACGCCGGTGAGGGCCCGCACGGAGCCGCGCAGGATGGTGGCCAGGAAGCGGCCCTCGCCTGCGTTCTTGTCGTCGTAGACGAAGTTGTCGAGGCGAAAGCGCGATTGCGAGCCCAGCGTCACGCGGGTTTCGTCGCGGAACACGAGCACGGCGGACGCGCCGCGGGCGGTCTCCACCACCTCGCCGGGGTAGACGCTGCCGCCTTCCACCAGCCGCCGGCGCTCGCCCGCGCCGTTGACGGCGTGGATCTCGCCCTGGCCGTTGACGATCTTCGCGCTGGCCTGCACCGCGTTCGGGCGGGCGGCGTCCTGCACCTGGCTGGATTCCTGGCCGCACTCGCGCGTGCACAGGCGGGCGTCGAAGTCGGTGCCGCGGATCCCGATGGTGGCGGTGTTGGTCTGGATGCGGGCGGCGTTGGGCGCGTTCTTGGAGATCAGGCCGGTGACGGCGCGGAAGCCGCCGCGCACCATCTGCATCAGCATCGTGTTGTCGGTCGCGTTCTCGCGGAACTGGTACTGCTGCAGCACGAGTTCGGAGTTCGGGCGGATGGTCATGCGCGTGCCGTCCGCCAGCTTGATGATCGCGGAGGCGCCTTCCGATGTGGTCAGGCGGTCGCCCTCGACCAGCGGCAGGCCGCGGCCCAGCGTCCGGGGCGCCTGGCCCGGGGCCTGGGCGAAGCCGACGCCGCGCGAGAACTCGACCTCACCGGCGGCCGTCTGGGCGTGGCCGGGCAGCGCCAGCAGCAGCGCGCTGCAGGCGGCGAGGGACGCGAGCCATTGGAATGGGTGTTTTGCGGC
>DATAGN010000359.1:0-2726 GCA_036263715.1 Ramlibacter sp. | reverse complement strand
TCGCGCGCCCCACCGCCACGCTGTCGCTCGAGGCGCAGCAGCGGCGCGAGCTCAAGCAGAAGATGTTCGGCGACTGATGCGCTCCGGCTGAGCCCAGGCAGTACCCCTCCAAGTGACGATGGCCACGAAAGACGATTCCGCGCCCGGTGGCTTGCTGTCGCGGGTGGTGCGCTTCGTGCGCAACCCCGGCAGCGGCTTCAGCGAGGGCGAAGCCGACACGGACCGCGAGAGCTCGTACTCCAAGCAGATGCTCAAGGAGATGATCGAGCGCAAGCGCCGCAACGACTTCGTCCGCAAGCGCGAATTCGACATGCTGCGCAAGATGCGCCGCAGCGAGGTCCTGGCGGGACAGGACCCCGGCCTGCGGCCTTCCTTCTTCCAGAGCTCGATGCCGTCCAAGCCGGACGACCGCGCCACCACGCTCAAGAAGATCGACGAGATCGAGGCGCAGATGTCCATGCAGTGGTGGAAGACCAAGCATGGCGCCAACTCGCAGCAGACCGGCAACAGCGGGTTCGCGGTGTCTTCGCACATGCCGCCGGATGCGATGCGCGCCGGCCCGCCCGCGGGCACCTCGTATTCGCGCACTTCGCCGCAGGACCTGCCGGATGCCGGCGCCGCCCCCGCGGCGCCGCCGGCGCCGCTGATGGAGTCGGTGCTGCCCGACGCGAGCACGCAGAACCTCGGGCTCGTGCCGCAGCAGGCGGGGCCCGCGCCGGCCACGCCGGCAGGCAACGGCTTGGGGACCAGTCCGGCCCGTGCAGCAGGCGTCACGGCCGCCGCGCGCGCCGCCGAAGTCGCGGCCGCGGCTAAGGAACCGGGCGGGCCGGCCAGCACGCCCAGCAGCATCTTTTCGCTGTCCAAGCAGCACGCGATCCAGGTCGAGGAGTTCGCGCACGACCCCGAACTGGAAGAGGCGTCGATCCGCTTTGCCAACGGCGACAACGAGGGCGCCGAGGCGGGCCTGCTCGAAGTGCTGGGCCCCCAGGGCACGCGCGTCAACCATGACGAAACCTGGCTGACGCTGTTCGACCTGTACCGGGCCAGCGGCCGGCACGACCGCTTCGAGGCCGCGGCCATCGAATTCGCCAGCCGCTTCGGCCGCTCGGCGCCGCAGTGGTTCTCGATGCCCGAGATCATCGGCCGCATGAACACGCCCGCGCCGGCGCCGACGGGCGCGCAGGCGGACTGGAACTGCCCGCCGGTGTTCGGCACGCAGACCCTTGCCGCCATGAACGCGGCGCTGGCGAAGGCCACGCAGCCCTACAAGCTGAACTGGACCAAGCTCACCTCGATCGTCGACTCGGCGCTCGAGCCGCTGACGCGAGCCTTCACGCAGTGGGCGGGCACTAACGTCCAGCTGCGCTTCATCGGCTCGGAGTCGCTCGAGAAGGTGCTGAAGGACCAGACGCCTTCGAGCGACCGCTCGGTCAATCCGGCCTGGTGGAAGCTGCGCATGGAAGTGCTGCGCGTGATGCACCGGCCGGACGAATTCGAACTGGTGGCGCTGGACTACTGCGTCACCTACGAGGTGTCGCCGCCTTCGTGGGACAGCGCCCGGTGCGAATACAAGTCGCTGCAGGCGGATGGCAGCTATGCCAGCCGCAACACGATCATCGGCGAGGCGTACCGCGACTCGGTGGTGTCGAGCGTGATGACCTACGGTCCTGGCGACTCGCAGCTGCCCGGCATGAGCTCGCAGCTCTCGAGCGTGGCCACGGTCGAACTTTCGGGCCAGATCCTCGGCGACGGCAAGGAAGCGCTGGAGCTGCTGGACGCGAAGCTCGCCGACGCCGACATCATGATCATCTCCTGCGCACGCCTCATGCGCATCGACTTCACCGCCGCCGGCACGCTGCTCAACTGGGTGTCGGCCCGGGCAGGCGAGGGTCGCCAGGTGCAGTTCTCGGACGTGCACCGCCTGGTGGCCGCGTTCTTCAACGTGATCGGCATCAGCGAGCACGCGCGCATCACCATCCGCAACGAGTGACCTCGCCGGCTGCGCCGGCTCGATGACGGATGACCGTGCCGCGTCCCGCGGCAGCGATGACGAATGACAAAATGACTTGAGAACCGGCGCTTCAGCGCCATCTCTTCATTTCGTCATTTGTCATCGAAGCGAAGCGGAGTCATTCGTCATCACATGGAACAATTCCACGGCACGACCATCGTCAGCGTGCGGCGCAAGGACGCCGACGGCCGCTGGCAGGTGGCCATCGGCGGCGACGGCCAGGTCACCCTGGGCAACATCGTCGTCAAGGGCTCCGCGCGCAAGGTGCGCAAGCTCTACCACGACAAGGTGCTCGCCGGCTTCGCCGGCGCCACCGCGGATGCGTTCACGCTGTTCGAGCGCTTCGAGGGCAAGCTGGAAAAGCACCAGGGCCACCTGGTGCGCGCGGCGATCGAACTCACGAAGGACTGGCGCACCGACCGCGTGCTGCGCAAGCTGGAGGCGATGCTGGCAGTCGCCGACCGCGACTCGTCGCTGATCATCACCGGCAACGGCGACGTGCTGGAGCCCGAGCAGGGGATCATCTCGATCGGCTCGGGCGGCGGCTACGCGCAGGCGGCGGCCAAGGCGCTGCTCGACAACACGGACATCGCGGCGAAGGACATCGTCAAGAAGTCCCTCGAGATCGCCGGCCAGCTTTGCATCTACACCAACATGAACCACACGATCGAGGTCCTCGAATAGGCCAGGTCGTTGGCGTGCCACCGTCGGTGAA
>DATAGN010000358.1:0-11414 GCA_036263715.1 Ramlibacter sp. | reverse complement strand
CGCGATCAGGCCATACGTCGTGCGGGCGGGAATGGCTTCTTCATACGGCGTGCGCTCCAGCGCGCTGATGTCGCCCGGCGCGCTGAAGAACCGCGTGGTCACGCCAGCCCCAGCAGCCGCACCGCGTTGCCCTTCAGGATGCCCGGCATCACCTCCGGCTTGAAGCCGGCCTCCTCGAAGTCCTTCATCCAGCGCTCCGGCGTGATCAGCGGGTAGTCGCTGCCGAAGAGGATGCGGTCCTTCAGCAGCGTGTTCGCGTACTGCACCAGTTGCTTGGGGAAGTACTTCGGGCTCCAGCCGGACAGGTCGATCCAGACGTTCGGCTTGTGCGTTGCCACCGACAGTGCTTCGTCCTGCCAGGGAAAGCTGGGGTGCGCCATGATGATCTGCATGTCGGGCCAGTCGATCGCCACGTCGTCCAGGTGCATCGGGTTGCTGTACTCCAGCTTCAGGCCGCCGCCGCAGCGCATGCCCGACCCGATGCCGCTGTGGCCGGTGTGGAAGATCGTCGGCATCTTGTACGCGTTGATCACCTCGTAGATCGGCCACGCCATCCGGTCGTACGGATGGAAGCCCTGCACCGTCGGGTGGAACTTGAAGCCCTTGACGCCTTCTTCCTTGATCAGGCGCTCGGCCTCGCGCGCACCCATCTTGCCCTTGTGCGGGTCGATGCTGGCGAAGGCGACCATCATGTCGCTGTTCTCGCGCGCGGCCGCGGCGATCTCCTCGTTGGGGATGCGCCGGCGGCCCAGCTGGGACTCGCTGTCGACGGTGAACATGACCAGCCCCACCTTGTTCTGGCGGTAGTACGCCACGGTCTCGGCGATGGTCGGCCGGCGGCTGTTGCGGAAGTACTTGTCCGCCGCGCGGTCGTACTCCTCGCCGTAGTTGTCGAAGGGGTTCCAGCAGCTGACTTCGGCGTGCGTGTGCACGTCGATCGCGACCAGGTTGGCGTGGTCCATGGCTCGTCTCCTCGATCCACCCTAGGGTAAGCACTAGGGCGGTTTGGCTTGATTTGGTTATTGTTTATAACAAACAATCCGGCCCCACCGCAAACGTTTCATGACCACCCACCCCGACATCCAGCTGGACATCGACGGCGACGTCGCCATCGTCCGCCTCAACCGCCCGGCCAAGCGTAACGCGCTCTCGGACGCCCTGGTGCTCGCCATCCGCGACACCTTCCAGAACCTGCCGTCCACCGTTCGCGCCGCCGTGCTCGACGGTGCGGGCGACCATTTCTGCGCGGGACTCGACCTGTCGGAGCTGAAGGAGCGCGATGCGGGCGCGGGCCTGTACCACTCGCGCATGTGGCATGCCGCGCTGCAGGAGGTGCAGTACGGCCCGGTGCCCGTCGTCGCCGCCCTGCACGGCGCGGTGGTCGGCGGCGGCCTGGAGCTCGCGGCCTCCTGCCACATCCGCGTGGCCGACGCGACCACCTTCTACGCGCTGCCGGAAGGCTCGCGCGGCATCTTCGTGGGCGGCGGCGGCGCGGTGCGCATCCCGCGCCTGGTCGGCGCCGCGCGCATGGCCGACATGATGTTCACCGGCCGCGTCTACCAGGCCGAGGAAGGCGAGCGCGCCGGCTTCGCGCAGTACCTCGTGCCCGCCGGTGAAGCGGTCAACAAGGCGCTGGAACTCGCGCACCGCGTCGCGCAGAACGCACCCCTGACGAACTACGCCCTGATGCACGCCCTGCCGCGCATCGCCGAACAACCGGCCGACCAGGGCTTCCTCACCGAAGCATTGATGGCGGCCATCGCGCAGAGCGCGCCCGAGGCCAAGCAGCGCGTGCGCGACTTCCTCGAAGGCCGCGCCGCCAAGGTCAAGAAGGACTGATGCCATGAGCAGCCCACCGATCCGCTACCGGCCACTGGAGTTCGGCGTCACCCGCGCGGTGCTGCGCGATGGCGCCGGCGGCGTGCGCTACGTGCGCGCCGACGCGCAGCTGGGCGCACACGCCCATCGCATCACGGACCGGCTGGTGCACTGGGCGGAGACGAAGCCCGAAGACATCTTCATCGCCCGGCGCGAGCGCAATGCCGACGGCAGCACCGGTGACTGGAAGCGCGTCACCTGGCGCGAGGCGCTGCAGGCGGCGCGCAGCATCGGGCAGGCGCTGCTCGACCGCGGCCTGAACGCGGAACGGCCGGTGGCGATCCTCGGCGAGAACAGCATCGAACATGCGCTGGTCGCACTGGGCGCGCTCTACGCGGGCATTCCGCACTGCCCCGTCTCGCCTGCGTACTCGCTGGTCAGCCAGGACTTCGACAAGCTGCGCCACGTGCTGGCGACGCTGACGCCGGGCCTCGTGGTTGCGCCCGATGCGCGCTTCGCCCGCGCCGTGCAGGCCACCGTGGGACCCGATGTCGAAGTGGTGGTGCACGAGGGCGGCATCGAAGGCCGCACGACGACGCCGCTCGCGCAACTGCTGGCGACGATGCCGACGCCCGCCGTCGACGCCGCCATGCAGGCGACCGGCCCCGACACGATCACCAAGTTCCTCTTCACCTCCGGCTCCACCAAGCTGCCCAAGGCGGTGGTCAACACGCACCGCATGTGGTGCGCCAACCAGCAGCAGATGCGGCAGTCAATGCCCGTGCTGACCGAGGAAGCGCCCGTGCTGGTGGACTGGCTGCCGTGGAACCACACCTTCGGCGGCAACCACAACATCGGCCTGACGATCTACAACGGCGGCACGCTGTACATCGACGACGGCAAGCCGACGCCGGCGCTGATGGCCGAGACGCTGCGCAACCTGCGCGAAGTGGCGCCCACCCTCTACTTCAACGTGCCGACCGGCTTCGAAGCCATCGCCCACGCGATGAAGGCCGACCCCGTGCTGCGCCGCAACCTGCTGTCGCGCGTGCGCATGTTCTTCTACTCGGGCGCGGCGCTGGCGCAGCCCATCTGGGACCTGCTGCACGAGGTGCAGGAGCAGGAGGTCGGCGAGCGCATCGTCATGGGCACGGGCCTGGGCATGACCGAGTCCTCGCCCTTCGCCGTCTTCGTCACCAACCCCGACGTGAAGTCCGGCTACATCGGCCTGCCGACGCCGGGCATGGAACTCAAGCTCGTGCCCACCGAGGGCAAGACCGAGATCCGCTACAAGGGCCCGAACGTCACGCCCGGCTACTGGCGCAACCCGGAAGCCACGCAGGAGTGCTTCGACGACGAAGGCTTCTTCTGCACCGGTGACGCCGTGCTGTGGATCGACGACGCGAACCCGCACCTGGGCCTGAAATTCGACGGCCGCATCGCCGAGGACTTCAAGCTCGCCACCGGCACCTTCGTCAGCGTGGGCCCGCTGCGCGCCAGGATCATCGCGGCCGGCGCGCCTTACGTGCAGGACGCGGTGATCACGGGCCTGAACCGCAACGAGGTCGGCGCCCTGCTCTTCCCCTTGCCGAAGATCCGGCAGCTCGCGCCGCACCTGCCTGCGGACGCCCCGCTGAAGGAAGTGCTGGAAAGCGCGGCGGTGCAGGACCACTTCCAGGGTGTGATCGACGAACTCGCGAAAGGCGCCACCGGCAGCGCCACCCGGGTCGCACGGCTGCACCTGATGCACGAGCCGCCTTCCATCGACAAGGGTGAGGTCACCGACAAGGGCTCCATCAACCAGCGCGCCGTGCTGAAGCACCGCGACGCGCTGGTGCAGGCCTTCCACGACGACCGCCTGCCCTTCACCGTCAAACCCACGCAGAAGAAGGAAAGCGCATGAACATCCAGGGACAGGCCGCACTCGTGACCGGCGGCGCCTCGGGCCTTGGCGAAGCGACGGCGCGCGAGCTCGCGCGCATGGGTGCCAAGGTGGCCGTGCTCGACGTGAACCTCGCGCTGGCCGAGAAGGTGGCCGCGGAGATCGGGGGCGTCGCGTGCCAGTGCGACATCACCAACACCGAGAGTCTGACGGCGGCGCTGGCGAAAGCTGCCGACAAGCACGGCCCCGCGCGCATCCTGATGAACATCGCGGGCATCGGCACGGCCAAGCGCATCGTGCAGAAGGATGGCAGCCCGGCGCCGCTGGAGGAGTTCGCCCGCGTGGTGAACATCAACCTGGTCGGCAGCTACAACGCGAGCCGGCTGTTCGCCGCCGAATGCGCGAAGCTGCCGCCGCTGGAAGACGGCGAACGCGGCGTGATGCTGTTCACGGCTTCGGTCGCCGCGTTCGACGGCCAGGTGGGCCAGCAAGCCTACAGCGCCTCCAAGGGCGGGCTGGTGGGCATGACGCTGCCGATGGCGCGCGACCTTTCGCAGCACGGCATCCGCGTGTGCACCATCGCGCCGGGCCTCTTTTCCACCCCGCTGATGAAGCAGCTGCCCGAGCCGGTGCAGGAGTCGCTGGCCAAGTCGATTCCCTTTCCGCAGCGCCTGGGCAAGCCCGAGGAATTCGCGCAACTGGCGTGCCACATCGTGACCAACACCCACCTCAATGGCGAGGTGATTCGACTGGACGGCGCGCTGCGCATGGCGCCGCGCTGAACGCATGCAAAGAGGAGTATTGATGAACAACCGTCGTGAGTTCCTGCAGGCCGGCGCTGCCGTCGCCATCGCCGGCGCACTGCCCTTGGCCGTGCGGGCGCAGAACATGGACCTGGCCCGGATCCTGTGCGGCTTCCCGCCGGGAGGCACCAGCGATGCGATGTCGCGCCGCCTGGCCGACAAGCTGCGTGGCAACTACGCCGCCAACGTGGTGGTGGAGAACAAGCCCGGCGCCGCCGGCCAGATCGCCGTGACCGCGCTCAAGGACAGCCCCTCCGACGGCAGTTACATGCTGCTCACGCCCTCGTCGATGCTGTCGCTCTATCCCTATGTCTACAAGAGCCTGCCGTACAACCCGATGACGGACGTGCAGCCGGCGTCGCTGGCCTGCTGGTTCAACCACGCGTTCGGTGTCGGCCCCGGCGTGCCCGAGAGCGTCAAGACGATGAAGGACTTCGTCGCCTGGGCCAAGGCCAACCCGGCGAAAGCGAACTACGGCTCCCCCGGCGCGGGCTCGATGCCGCACCTGATTGGCGCCGTGCTGGCCAAGCAGGGCAACCTGGAACTCAAGCACGTGCCTTACCGCGGCTCCGCGCCCGGCATCCAGGACCTGCTGGGCGGGCAGATCAGCGCGATGTCTTCGCCGGTGGGCGACTACCTGCCGCACATCAAGTCCGGCAAGCTGCGCGTGCTGGCCGTGTC
This sequence comes from Ramlibacter sp., assembly GCA_036263715.1. GTDB lineage: Bacteria > Pseudomonadota > Gammaproteobacteria > Burkholderiales > Burkholderiaceae_C > Ramlibacter. Next base: position 6,230 of record DATAGN010000358.1, on the reverse strand, counting down.
GGGCACGCAGCGCAGCCAGTTCCTGCCGGACGTGCCGACCTATCGCCAGCAAGGCTTCGACATCCCGATGCGTGAGTGGTACGGCGTCTTCCTGCCCGGCAAGGCCTCGCCCGAGGTGCTGCGCCGCGCAGCGGCCTACCTGCAGCCGGCGCTGGCGCAACCCGACGTGGCGACCAGCCTCGCCGGCTTCGGCATGGAGGTGCAGTCGTCCACGCCGCAGCGGCTGGCCGAACTGCTGCGTGCCGACGACCAGGAGTGGCGCAAGATCGTCAAGCAGATCGGCTTCACGCCCGAGTCCTGATTTCTTTTTTTCGAACGGAGACAACGATGCACAAGCGACGCGAGTTCCTGCAGGCGTCCGCCGCCCTGGCCGCAGCCGGGCTTTCCTGGCCCGCCTTGGCGCAAGGCTTCGAGGCGCCGAAGATCATCAACGGCTTTCCCGCCGGCGGCACCGCCGATGCGACCGCGCGCCGGGTGGGCGAGAAGATGGGCGGCACGGCGTACGCGAAGAACGCCGCGGTGGTGGAGAACAAGCCGGGCGCCGGTGGCCGCATCGCGTGCGACGTCGTCAAGGCGGCGCCGCCGGACGGCTCCACGCTGCTGCTGACGCCTTACTCGATGATGTCGATCTACCCGCACATCTACCAGAAGCTCTCGTACGACCCCGTGCGTGACTTCGTGCCGGTGTCGATCGCCGCGGTGATGACGCACGCACTCGCCGTCGGGCCGATGGTGCCGGCAAGCGTGAAGACCGTGCGCGATTACCTGGCATGGGCCAAGGCGAATCCGGACAAGGCCAGCTACGGCTCGCCCGCGGCCGGGTCCACGCCGCACTTCCTGGTGGCGCTCCTGGGCCTGAACAACAACGTGGACCTGAAGCACGTGCCCTATCGCGGCTCGCTGCCCGCCGTGGCGGACATGATCGGCGGCACGCTCGCGTCGACCTCCACGCCGACCGGGGACGCGCTGGCCAACCACAAGGCGGGCAAGATCCGCATCCTCGCGACATCGGGTGCGCAGCGCACGCCGTTCACGCCGGACGTGCCCACCTATGCGGAGCAAGGCTTCCCGGAGATGACCACCGAGGAGTGGTTCGGCTTCTATGCGCCGGCGCGCACGCCGGCCAACGTGGTGGCCAACGCCAACGCAGCGATCAACCAGGCGCTGAAGGACCGGACCGTGATCGACTCGCTCGGGCTCATGGGCCTGGTGGCCCGGGGCTCGACACCGGCGGAGATGGAAAAGAGCCAGCGCGACGAGACCAACCGCTGGGGCCCCATCGTCAAGAAGATCGGCTTCACGGCAGAATCCTGAAGCCCGATGCCCCGCCCTTCCGCGCGTCCCATCGAACCTGCCTTCGTCGAGGAGGTGGACACCACCTTCCTCGAAAGCCTTCTCGGGTACAACGCGCGGCGGGCGGCGCTGGCCGCCATCGACATCTTCCTGGTGCGCATGGCGCCGTTCTCGCTGAAGCCGGTGGACTTCTCGGTGCTCTCGCTGGTGGCGCACAACCCCGGCATCACCTCGCGGCAGCTGTGCGCCACGCTGGGCATCCTGCCGCCCAACCTGGTGGGCATGGTGAACACGCTGGAAAAACGGGAGCTGATCCTGCGCCAGCCGCATCCGCACGATGGCCGCGCGATGGGGCTGCACCTCACCGCCACGGGTCAGAAGCTGATGCGGGATGCGGAGAAGACCGCAGCCGCCGCCGAAGCGGAAGTGGCCGCGCGGCTGTCGCCGGCCGAGCAGCGCACCTTGCTGGCGCTGCTGAAAAAGGTCTACAAGCCGTAGCCGGTTTTCCTGGTTTTCGTAGGTCGGGTTGCGGAGCGAAGCGCGCACCCCGACAGCACGTATGGCGCATGTTGGGGTGCGCCTGCGGCGCAACCCAACCTACGGGAATCTCCGTTGCGTGCATGTCACGCCCGCTATTGTTTCGCTAGCGGCCGCTGCGTACACTCCGTTCCCCGCCCCGCCATCGGGGGTGACCGGAGCGCCGCGCGAATGTCTGCCAAGGAGAATGCCGCCGTCCACCAGCTGCTCGCGCTGCTGGAGGCGCGGTACGCGATCCGCGTGCTGTGGGCGCTGCGCGACGGGCATCCGCAGACCTTCCGCCTGCTGCAGGACAGCGTGGGCGGCGTCACGCCCAACACGCTGAACACCCGCATCAAGGAACTGCGCGAAGCGGGCCTGATGCAGCACAACGGCGACGGTTACAGTGTCACGGCCAGCGGCGCGGACCTCCTGAAGCGCCTGGCCGACCTGCAGCCCTTCGCCGCGCGCTGGGTCGCCGCGCAGGCCAAGAAAAAGCAACTTTCGAGCTGATGCAATCCTTCCTGAAGGCGACGCTGCCCGCCGATGCGCAGCAGGCCACGCTCGTCGGGCGTGTGTGGATCGAAGGCAAGGGGCCGGTGCTCGTGCGTGCGGACCACGAGTCGCTGTACGACCTGTCGGCGCTGGCGCCCACGAGCAGCGCGCTCATGGAATTGCCCGATCCCGCGGCGGCCGTGCGTGCGCACCAGGCGCCGCGCATCGCCTCCGTGCCCGATGTCATCACCAACAGCAGCGCGGATGCGCGCGTGGACCAGGCACCCTGGTTACTGGCGCCTTGCGACCTGCAGGCCGTCAAGGCATCGGGCGTCACCTTCGTCGCGTCGATGCTCGAGCGCGTGATCGAGGAACAGGCTCGCGGCAACCCGGCCCTGGCCGAGACCGTGCGCAAGGAAGTGGTGGCCGTGATCGGCGACGACCTCTCCAAGGTCCGGCCGGGCTCGCCCGAGGCCGTGCAACTCAAGCAGGTGCTGCTGTCCAAGAACATGTGGTCGCAGTACCTGGAAGTCGGCATCGGCCCGGACGCCGAGATCTTCACCAAGTCGCAGCCCATGAGCTCGGTGGGGACCGGCGCCGAGATCGGCATCCATCCCAGGAGCGAGTGGAACAACCCCGAGCCGGAGATCGTGCTCGTGGTCAACAGCCGCGGCCAGACCGTGGGCGCGACGCTGGGCAATGATGTCAACCTGCGCGACTTCGAAGGGCGCAGCGCGCTGCTGCTCGGCAAGGCCAAGGACAACAACGCGAGCTGCGCGATCGGACCCTTCATTCGCCTGTTCGACGCGCAGTTCTCCATCGACGACGTGCGCCAGACGGACCTGTCGATGAAGGTAGTCGGCCCCGAAGGCTTCCAGATGGACGGCTCCTCCAGCATCAGGTTGATCAGTCGCGATCCGCTGGACCTGGTCGAGCACGCGATCGGACCGACGCACCAGTACCCGGACGGGCTGGTGCTCTTCCTGGGCACGATGTTCGCGCCGGTGCAGGACCGCTTCGGCCCCGGCCAGGGCTTCACGCATGCGGTGGGCGACCTGGTGGCCATCTCCACGCCGCGGCTCGGTACACTCGTCAACCGCGTCAACACCAGCGATCGCATCGAGCCCTGGCGTTATGGCGTCACTGCCCTGATGCGCGACCTCGCGCGCCGCGGCCTCCTCTGACGACCCTCCAACCGAGAAAGAACAACATGCCAACCACCCCCAGCGGCCTGCAGTACGACGACGAACTCGTGGGCCAGGGCCCGGAAGCCAAGCCGGGCCAGAACGTCAAGGTGCACTACACGGGCTGGCTGTTCGACAACGGGGTGCAGGGCAAGAAGTTCGATTCGAGCCGCGACCGCAACGATCCCTTCGAGTTCTCGCTGGGCGCCGGCATGGTGATCCGCGGCTGGGACGAAGGCGTGGCCGGCATGAAGGTGGGCGGCAAACGCACGCTGATCATTCCGCCGGACCTGGGCTACGGCGCACGGGGCGCCGGCGGCGTGATTCCGCCGAACGCGACCCTGAAGTTCGACGTCGAGTTGTTGTCGACGCGGTAAGCGGCTGTTGGGGCGCCTTCGGCGACCCAACCCACATGTTGTCTCCGTAGGTTGGGTTCGCGCAGCGACCCCAACATTCTTCCCGTAGGTCGGGGTGAGCCCGCAGGCGAACCCCGACGCCTCCCAACCCCAGCAGTATTTCATCGCCCGGCGCTTGAAATACCCCTACCTGCCCCAAGCTCTCCCGCGTCCCGAACAGAACACGAAGCTTTTTCCCATGTCCGAGAACGTCCAAACCGAAAGCGATCCGACCCAGGACACGGCAATGCCCCAGGACGCGGCCGCCAATGAAGCCGGCAACCCGGCCGAGCAGGACTGGCAGGCCCAGGTGGCCCAGCTCTCCGCCAAGAACGCCGAGCTGGCCGACCAGTACGTCCGCGCGCAGGCCGAGATGCAGAACATCCGCCGCCGCTCCGAGGAAGAAGTCTCCAAGGCGCGCAAGTACGCGCTGGAGAGCTTTGCCGAAAGCCTGCTGCCCGTGTGCGACAGCCTCGAAGCGGGGCTGGCCCACCAGAACGCCAGCACCGAGACCATCCGCGAAGGCGCCGAAGCGACCCTGCGCCAGCTGAAGGCCGCGCTCGAGCGCAACAAGGTGCTGGAGATCGCGCCGGCCGCCGGCACGAAGTTCGATCCCCACCAGCACCAGGCCATCTCGATGGTCCCCGCCGAGCAGGAGGCCAACACCGTGGTGACGGTGCTGCAAAAGGGCTACCTGATCGCCGACCGCGTGCTGCGCCCGGCCCTCGTCACCGTGGCGGCGCCGAAGTAAGAAGAACGACCCAGCCCGGCCTTGAATCCGTAACAGTTATCCACAACTACCGCACAGACTGATTCACACCCCGCGAGGGCGAACAGGATTTAGGAGAAGAAAACATGGCAAAGATCATCGGCATCGACCTGGGCACGACCAACTCGTGCGTTGCCATCATGGAAGGCAACAACGTCAAGGTCATCGAAAACTCGGAGGGCGCGCGCACCACGCCTTCCATCGTCGCCTACCAGGAAGACGGCGAGATCCTCGTGGGCGCCTCGGCCAAGCGCCAGGCCGTCACGAACCCCAAGCACACCTTCTACGCGGTCAAGCGCCTCATCGGCCGCAAGTTCACCGAGAAGGAAGTGCAGAAGGACATCGACCTGATGCCCTACAAGATCGTGGCGGCCGACAACGGCGACGCCTGGGTGGAAGAGCGCGGCAAGAAGCTGGCGCCCCCGCAGGTTTCCGCCGAAGTGCTGCGCAAGATGAAGAAGACCGCCGAGGACTACCTCGGCGAAGAGGTCACCGAGGCCGTGATCACGGTGCCCGCGTACTTCAACGACTCGCAGCGCCAGGCGACCAAGGACGCAGGCCGCATCGCGGGCCTGGACGTCAAGCGCATCATCAACGAGCCCACCGCCGCGGCCCTGGCCTTCGGCCTCGACAAGCACGGCAAGGGTGACCGCAAGATCGCGGTGTACGACCTCGGCGGCGGCACCTTCGACGTGTCGATCATCGAGATCGCCGACGTCGAGGGCGAGAAGCAGTTCGAAGTGCTGTCCACCAACGGCGACACCTTCCTGGGTGGCGAGGACTTCGACCAGCGCATCATCGACTACATCATCGGCGAGTTCAAGAAGGAGCAAGGCGTCGACCTGTCCAAGGACGTGCTCGCGCTGCAGCGCCTGAAGGAAGCCGCCGAGAAGGCGAAGATCGAGCTGTCCAACAGCACGCAGACCGACATCAACCTGCCGTACATCACGGCCGATGCGTCCGGTCCCAAGCACCTGAACATCAAGCTAACGCGCGCCAAGCTGGAGTCGCTGGTCGACGAGCTGATCTCGCGCACGATCGAGCCTTGCCGCACCGCGATCAAGGACGCCGGCGTGTCGGTCAACGACATCCAGGACGTGATCCTGGTGGGCGGCATGACGCGCATGCCCAAGGTGCAGGAGAAGGTCAAGGAGTTCTTCGGCAAGGAGCCGCGCAAGGACGTGAACCCCGACGAGGCCGTGGCGGTCGGCGCCGCCATCCAGGGCCAGGTGCTCTCGGGTGAGCGCAAGGACGTGCTGCTGCTGGACGTCACGCCGCTGTCGCTGGGCATCGAGACCCTGGGCGGCGTGATGACGAAGATGATCAAGAAGAACACCACGATCCCGACCAAGTTCGCGCAGACCTTCTCGACCGCCGACGACAACCAGCCGGCCGTGACGATCAAGGTCTACCAGGGCGAGCGGGACATGGCCACGGGCAACAAGCTGCTGGGCGAGTTCAACCTCGAAGGCATTCCGCCGGCGCCGCGCGGCCTGCCCCAGATCGAGGTGAGCTTCGACATCGACGCCAACGGCATCCTGCACGTCGGCGCCAAGGACAAGGGCACCGGCAAGGAAA
>DATAGN010000357.1:0-3137 GCA_036263715.1 Ramlibacter sp. | reverse complement strand
CGCCTGGTTCTTCAGCTCCGCTTCCATCGGCCCGGCCCCGGCCACCACGACGGGGAAGTCCTGCTTCGCGGCGGCTTCCAGGAGGACATGCAGCCCCTTGTAGTACCGGAGCACGCCGACGAACAGGAAGAAGCCGTTCTTGAAGCGACCTTTCCAATACTGCACGCGAGCGCTCTCTGCTTGCGGATAGCCCTGCTTGTCGATGCCGATCGGGATCACGCCGACCTTGTCGCGGTGCGCCTGCAGGACGGTGCTGCTTTCGCGGTAGTTCGGGGAGGTGGCGAAGATGCGGTCGACGCTGCGCAGGAAGGCGTGCTTCAGCGGCCGGTAGAACCGCAGCATCGTCTGCTGCTTGACGATGTCGGCGTGGTAGGTGAGCACGGTCGGCTGGGAGACGGCCGTGGCAAAGTGCACCAGGTCCATGAAGGGCCAGGGAAAGTGGTAGTGGATGACATCGGCCTGGCGCGCGAGCTGGGCAAAGCGCCACGCGCCCGACAGCGACAGGCCGGTGGAAGCGAACTGGAGGTCGCGGTGCGCGCGATGCAGGAGGTAGCCGCCCATGTCGGCCGTGCGCACCCCGCTGTCTGCGGATAACGCGAGCACGTCGGTCTGCAGCCCATGGGCGGAGCAGCCGCGCGCTACCTCGTCAATGACCTTTTCGATTCCCCCCACGCTGTCGGGAGAGGCAGACTTGTACAGGTGCAGGATCCGCAGCGGCTTGTGGCGGGCTTCTGAAGCCATCCGGGTGCGCGGCGGGCTGGGCGACACGGCATCTGCATCGCCGGCACCGGCGATCCTGCGCATGACAGGGGCCGAAGGAGTCTCGTATGCGAGCCGCCGAAGCACGGCCCGCTGGTCTGGTAGGAGGGGCGTGCGAGGAGGTGACATACGACATGAACTGTTCGCCCCAGTATTAGGCATAGCGCTAAAGCGCTATGTAGGAGCTCGCCTTCCGACAGGTAGGTCCCCGCGAGGGGCACAGTAGGCGAAATGCCGAATGTCTCGCCGGCGACTCGCTGCTATGTGCTTGCGCTGTGCGCTGGAGTCCCATGCTGGTCCTTGCTGCCGTAGCGCAGCTTCATCACCAGCACCGCACAGGCGAGCACCAGGCTCAGGCTGTTGGCCACCATCATGGGTGTTTCCTTCAAGACGATGCCGTACGCCAGCCACACCGCCACGCCGGCGGTGAAGGTGCTGTACATGCGCAGCGAAATGCCGCTCACGTCCTTGGTCTTGAAGGTGCGCCAGGCCTGCGGCACGAAGGACACGGTGGTGAGCGTGGCCGCGAGGTAGCCGAGCATGTCGGAGAGTTGCATGTGGAGTGTCTTGTTCGTGTCTGCCTGCATTGGACGGCCGCCGGCCCGCCGGCCGGATAGGCACGGCGAGCGAGTCGCTGTCAGCCTGCTGCTGATGCGCCGACGAGCTCCGGCGCGGGTTCTTCCGGCAGCGGAACGTGTGCCTGCCGCACGACCTGCACGCAATCACGGATGTGCGCCTCGCCCATCGACCGGATCGCCGTGTAGCCGATCGCGGCGGAGATCGCCGGGCCCGCGAAGGGCACGAACTTCGTCACCTGCTTGATCACCAGGCGCTTGCCGGCCGCCTTGAGCGCACGCATCACCAGGTCGCGCGTGACGAACCTGCCGATCAGGAGCGACCCGGCCAGGCCGGCGGCCTTGCGCACCTGCTCGCGCTTGCTGGCCGGCAGCTCGGCGATCTGCTCCGGCGTCAGGCCGAATTCGGCATTGATCGCGGGGATGAGCTTGGAAAGCAGGGCCACGTCGACCAGCCAGTCGACACCGGGCACGGGCACCGCGCTGGCGGCGGCGCCGGTCCATGCGCGGCGGTTCAGGAGTTGGCGGGCGCGGTCGACGACCTGTGCGAGTTCGGCGTCGCCGCCGGCGAGCTGGAGCGAAGTGGTGGCCATGGCTGCACCCTAACTCCCCTGGCGCGAAGCGGCAGTCAGCCGGATGCCGATTCCGCGGCCTCGATTTCGCCTGACAAGTCCAGCCAGCGTTCCTCCAGCGTCGCCAGCTCTTCGCTGACAGCCTTCAGGCGGCGGCCTGCCTCGGCAATTTCGCCGGGAGGCAGCACCGTGGACAGGCGGCCCTCCAGTTCCGCCTTCTCCGCCTGGAGGGCGGCCATGCGCTTTTCCGCCTGGTCCAGCTCCTTCTTCAGCGGCCGCAGCCGGGTGGCGAGCTGCTGCCGCTGCAGCGCCTGCTGCTTGCGCTGCTCCTGCGGCGTGACGCGTGCTTCGTTGCCCTGCGCGCCAGCCGGGGCGGCGGCCGCGGCGACCTCTTCGCGCAGCCGCTTGGCTTCGTCGAGCAGGTAGCGCTGGTAGTCGTCCAGGTCGCCGTCGAAGGGGGCGACGGCGCCGCGGCCCACCAGCCAGAACTCGTCGCACACCGCGCGCAGCAAGGCGCGGTCGTGGCTGACCAGCATCACCGTGCCTTCGAATTCGTTCAGCGCCATCGACAGCGCTTCGCGCGTCGCCAGGTCGAGGTGGTTCGTGGGTTCGTCCAGCAGCAGCAGGTTCGGCCGTTGCCAGACGATCATCGCCAGCACCAGCCGCGCCTTCTCGCCGCCGCTCATGGAGCCGACGGTCTGGGCCACCATGTCGCCGGAAAAGAGGAACTGGCCCAGGTAGTTGCGCAGGTCCTGCTCGCGGTCGGACTGGCCGGTGGCGGCGGCGGATTCGCGGGCGAGGCGGATCATGTGTTCCAGCGGCGTGTCCTGCGGGCGCAGCACGTCCAGCTCCTGCTGCGCGAAGTAGCCGATCGCCAGGCCCTTGCCTTCAGTCACGCGCCCGGCCAGCGGCGGCATGGTGCGCGCGATCGTCTTGACCAGCGTCGACTTGCCCTGGCCGTTGGCGCCGAGGATGCCGATGCGCTGGCCGGCGAGGACGGAACGGGAGACGTTGCGCAGGATGATCTTTTCCCCATAGCCGAACGAAGCGTCCTGGATCGCCAGCATCGGGTTCGGCAGGTTCAGCGGCTCCTTGAACTCGAAGGTGAATTCCGCGTTCGCCAGCACCGGCGCGATCTTCTCCATGCGCTCGAGCGCCTTGACGCGGCTTTGCGCCTGCTTGGCCTTGGTCGCTTTCGCCTTGAAGCGGTCGATGAACTTCTGCAGGTGCG
>DATAGN010000356.1:0-3279 GCA_036263715.1 Ramlibacter sp. | reverse complement strand
TCCGACGACAAGTGCAAGGCCTGCGTCGACCTCGGCGCCGACCATGCCATCAACTACAAGACGCAGGACTTCGCCGAGGAGGCGAAGAAGCTCACCGACGGCAAGGGCGTGGACGTGGTCCTCGACATGGTCGCCGGCGGCTACATCGACCGCGAGGTCAAGTGCGTCGCCGAAGACGGCCGCATCGTGATCATCGCGGTGCAGGGCGGCACCAAGAGCGAGTTCAACGCCGGCCTGGTGCTGCGCCGTCGCATCACGATCACGGGTTCCACCCTGCGTCCGCGCCCGGTGGCCTTCAAGGCCGCCATCGCGCAGGCGCTGCGCAAGAACGTGTGGCCGCTGGTCGAAAGCGGCAGGATCAAGCCGGTCATCCACAGCACCTTCCCCGCTGCCGAAGCGGCCAAGGCGCACGCGCTGATGGAATCCAACCAGCACGTCGGCAAGATCGTCCTGACCTGGTGATGAAATGTTGACCCCCACGCTTGCCACTACGTGTGCTGCGCTGCCCCCCGAGGGGGCTTCAGCCTCCTTGAGGCGGCTCGGCGGAGGCTGAATGACGACGAAGAAGAAGCTCATCGCCGGCAACTGGAAGATGAACGGCACCCTGGAAGCCAACGACGCCCTGGTGCGCGCGGTGGTCGCCGGGATGAAGGATGCGGACTGCGACGTGGCCGTGTGCGTGCCGGCGCCTTACCTGGCGCAGGTCCAGATGCTCAAGGGCACGTCGAAGCTGGAGCTGGGTTCGCAGGATGTGTCGCAGCATGTCAGCGGCGCCTACACCGGCGAGGTCTCCGCACCCATGCTGCGCGAGTTCGGCGTGCGCTACGCGATCGTCGGCCACTCCGAGCGCCGGCAGTACCACGGCGAGAGCGACGACCTGGTGGCGCAGAAGGCCAAGGCCGCGCTCGCGCACGGCGTCACCCCCATCGTCTGCATCGGCGAGACCCTCGCCGAGCGCGAAGCGAACCGGACCGAGGAAGTGGTCAAGCGCCAGCTGGCCGCCGTGATCCACGTCAACGGCCACTGCATCAGCGAGATCGTCGTTGCCTATGAGCCGGTGTGGGCCATCGGCACCGGCAAGACCGCATCGCCCGAGCAGGCGCAGCAGGTGCACGCGCTGCTGCGCAAGCAGCTGGCCGCGGCCAGCGCGCACGCCGAGCGCGTGCACATCCTCTACGGCGGCAGCATGAATGCCGCCAACGCGGCCAGCCTGCTGGCCCAGCCCGACATCGACGGCGGCCTCATCGGCGGCGCATCGCTGAAGGCGCCCGATTTCCTGCAGATCATCGCGGCCGCCAGCGCGCGCTGACTCGGCCACCACAACGGAGTTTTTCGGTATGCAAGTTCTCTCGACGGTCCTGCTCGCGGTGATGATCCTGTCCGCGGTGGCCATGATCGGCCTGATCCTCATCCAGCATGGCAAGGGGGCCGACATGGGCGCGGCCTTCGGCAGCGGCTCGTCCGGCAGCCTCTTCGGTGCCAGCGGCAGTGCCAACTTCCTGTCGCGCACGACCGCGGTGCTGGCCGCCGTGTTCTTCATCTGCACGCTGGCACTCGCCTACTTCGGCTACACGGTCAAGCCGACGACCTCCGGCTCCGTGCTCGAGCGCACGGCGCCCGCCACGCCCGCAGCGCCGGCCACGCCGCCGTCGCCCGCGAACCAGATCCCCGGCGGCGGCACGCCCGTGCCCGCGCAACAAGGCCCGGCCACGACCCCGGCTACCACTGCGCCCGTGACGCCCGCATCGGGTGCGGGCCAGATCCCCGCGAGGTGAGCGCCACTGCGAAATCGGGGCCCTCTGCACGGCAGTAGGGCATCCGTTTCGGAGTACACTTCGTGGTTGTCCGGATGTGCGTGCTTTCCCTAGTGGCCAAGCGAACCCTCAGAGCACTTCCGGCGCGTTCCAGATAGCCGACGTGGTGAAATTGGTAGACACGCTATCTTGAGGGGGTAGTGGCGAAAGCTGTGCGAGTTCGAGTCTCGCCGTCGGCACCAACATAACAGCCTGCCGTGCACCGCACCGGCAGGCATCGCAACGTCGGCGCCCAGATGAACCTCGACCAGTACCTTCCTGTCCTCCTGTTCATCCTCGTGGGCCTCGGTGTCGGCGTGGCGCCGCAGGTGCTCGGCTGGGTGTTCGCCAAGGGCATGGGCGTGCAGAACCCCGACGCCGCCAAGAACTCCCCCTACGAGTGCGGCTTCGAGGCCTTCGAGGACGCGCGGATGAAGTTCGACGTGCGCTACTACCTCGTCGCCATCCTCTTCATCCTGTTCGACCTGGAAATCGCCTTCCTCTTCCCCTGGGCCGTGGCGCTCAAGGAGATCGGCCCCGTCGGCTTCTGGGCCATGATGATTTTCCTGGCAATCCTCGTCGTCGGCTTCATCTACGAGTGGAAGAAGGGCGCGCTGGACTGGGAGTGATCCCGCGGCGCATCCCACAAAGAAAGTTTTCGCGATGGCAAACCAAGGCCTCCTGGAAAAGGGTGTCGTGACGACGACCGTGGATACGGTCGTCAACTGGGCCAAGACCGGCTCGCTGTGGCCGATGACCTTCGGCCTGGCGTGCTGCGCCGTGGAGATGATGCACGCGGGCGCCGCGCGCTACGACATCGACCGCTTCGGCATGCTGTTCCGCCCGAGCCCGCGCCAGTCCGACCTGATGATCGTGGCCGGCACGCTGTGCAACAAGATGGCGCCCGCCCTGCGCAAGGTGTACGACCAGATGGCCGAGCCGCGCTGGGTGCTGTCCATGGGCACCTGCGCCAACGGCGGCGGCTACTACCACTACAGCTACTCGGTCGTGCGCGGCTGCGACCGCATCGTGCCGGTCGACGTCTACGTGCCGGGCTGCCCGCCCACGGCCGAGGCCTTGCTGTACGGGATCATCCAGCTGCAGCAGAAGATCCGCCGCACGCAGACGATCGCGAGGACCTGAGCATGCAAGGCAATCTCGCAGCGGTGTCGCCGGCACCGGAAGGCGTCGCGCAGGCCGTCACCGCGGCACTGGGCGACAAGGCCAAGCGCGTCGACCTGAAGCACGGCGAAGTGACGGTCATCGTCTCGGCGCAGAACTACCTGGACGCCTGCCGCATCCTGAAGGAGGAGCCGGGCTGCCGGTTCGAACAGCTGATCGACCTGTGCGGCGTCGACTACTCCGAATACAAGATGGGCGACTGGGACGGCCCGCGCTATGCGGTGGTCGTGCACCTGCTGTCCATCAGCCTGAACCAGCGCGTGCGCCTGCGCGTGTTCTGCCCGGACGACGACCTGCCCGAAGT
>DATAGN010000355.1:0-11154 GCA_036263715.1 Ramlibacter sp. | reverse complement strand
CTCGATGTCCGCCTCCAGCCGGCGCAGCAGGGCGGTGTGCGCGTCGCTTTCGAAGCGCGCCGCCTTGAAGTTGGTCGGCAGCCCGACCTGCAGCACGTTCTTGCCCTCGTCGGCGGGCCGGAAGGCCTGCGGGTCGGGGCTGGCCAGCGTGACCAGCGCCGGATCGAAGGCGTCCCACAGCTGCGCGTCGGCGTAGCAGTCGCGCAGCGCGTCGACATCCAGCCCCGGAATGCGCCGCAGGTAGGGCAGCGGGGGCATGTTCATGATGGCCAGGCAGGGAATGCCAACGCGGGCGATGCGCTGCATCAGGGCGCGCACCTGCGGCTGCGCGTACTGCGCTTCCTGCATGCCCAGCACGGCCAGGTCGAAGCCGGCCGGCTGCACATCCTGCGGCGGCGCGGCCCGCACGGACCCGGCCAGTTCGCCCGAATTCACTTCCACCGGCTCCGCCCGGCCTTTCACCGGGAAGCGGACGACGGTGCCTTCCCGATTGATCAGTTCGGCCGTGGGCGCCGTGCAGACGAGGCACACGCTGTGCCCGGCCAGCGCGAGCCGGGTCGCGAGCAGGGAGCCGTAGGAGGCCCCCAGGATGAGGATGTTCGACATGGATGCTCCAGAGACAAAGGAACCGGGGCAGGGCGCAGGCGCCCGCGATGTCCCCATTCTGGGCATGCCGATGCTGTAAATTTCACCGAGGAAATTTCACTCAGTCAATTTCACAAAAGGACCTGTGATGGGCATCGCCCGCAACACGCACTTCCTGGGCAGCAAGCTGCGCACGCTGCGCAAGACGCACGGCCTGACGCTGGAGGAGCTGTCGGCCCGCTGCATCCAGGTGGATGCGGAGCGGGCGCCCTCGGTCTCGTACCTCAGCATGATCGAGAGCGGCAAGCGCGTGCCGTCCAACGAGGTGCTGGGCCTGCTGTCGACGCTGTTCCAGCGCGAGCCGGCGTGGTTCCTCGACGGCAGCCAGGCGGCGGAGCCGGCAATCACGGTCAAGCGCCCGGGCGGGGCGCCGCCGGTGCCCTTCGAGCCGGCGTTCCTGTTCTCGCGCGAGCTGCTGCAGGCGGCCGTGCCGGAGCTGCTGGCGCAGACCGGCACGACCGGGCGCCAGTTCGCACACCTGCTGATCCGCTCGCACCAGGAGATCTCGCGCAACGACTACCCGGACCTCGAGCGCGCGGCGGAGGAGGTGGGGCAGCGCCGCTTCCCCCTGGGTGTCGAGGACCTGCTCGCGCTCTGCCGCCACCACGGCTTGAAGATCGAGTGGTTCGACCGCCAGGCGGTGCGCGTGCGCGACCGCGACACCGAGATGCGCAGCGTGCTACGGTCCTTCTTCTCGGCGCCCGACACCGTGTACCTGAATCGCGCGCTGCAGGCGCACCCCGCGCGCCTGAAGTTCGACCTGGCATCGCACCTGGCGCACAAGGTGCTGCATGGCGGCGACGGGCTGAAGTCGGCGCACGCGACCGGCGGCGAGATCGGCGGCAGCCCGCATGGGCCGACGGCAGGCCTGAGCCCCGAGGACGTGCTGCACGCCTGGCGCGACTTCGAGTGCAGCTTCTTCGCCGGTGCGCTGCTCGCGCCGAAGCAGCCGTTCCGCCGTTTCCTCACGCGCGAGAGCTACCGCATCGAAGCCGGCGACAAGATCGAGCTGACGCCCGCGGTGATGATGCGGCGCATGACGAAGGTGTCGCCGTACCCGTACTGGCACTTCTTCGACGCCTACCCGCCGGGCTACCTGCGCGCGGTCTACCGGGGCAACGGCATCCCGCTGCCCTGGGGCAACATGGCGCAGGTCACCGACCCGTGCCCGCACTGGGCGGTGTTCCGCATGCTGGATCGCACCCGCGGCGCCGATGCCGGATCGCAGATCTCGGTGCTGCGCGATGGCGACCACTTCCTGCTGTACGTGTGCCACTCGCGCCGCACGGAAGACATGGCCGGCAACCCGCACGTGCTCTCGGTGGGCATCGACCTGGTGCCGGCCCTGCGCTCGCACACGCCCGATGCGGACGCGCTGGTGGACAGCATCGCCCAGGCGTGCCTGCGCGAACACGGGGAAGCGCGCGTGCCGGACGCCGCCGCCCAGGCGATCCGCGGCGCCGCCAAGGTGCTGAACATCGACTGGGTGCCGCAGGCACTGGAGCGGCCGGCGCGCATCATCTGCCCGCGCAGCACGAACTGCCCGCGCCAGGAGCACTGCGACGGCTCGCGCACCTCACGCGCGCGCGAGATCGCCGAGGTCCAGCAGGAGATCATCAGCCGGGCGCACCGGCGCGGCTGAATTCAGCGCGAACGTTGCAGCCAGGGCCCCGCCGACGTGGCATCCACAGCCTCGCCGACCGCGCGGCCCTGGGCCAGCGGCCAGTCGTGCTTCTTCAGGAAGGCCAGTTGCGCCGGGGTGTCGACGTCGGTCGCGACGCAGGCCAGCCGCATGCGCCGCGCGAGGTCGGCCATGCCGAGCACCATGGTGCCGATCGACGTGTCGCTCTCGAGATCGGCCAGGAAGGACGCGTCCAGCTTCACCTCGTCGTAGGCAAGCCGGCGCAGGTGCGACACCGTGCCGGTGACGCCGAAGCCGTCGAGGCAGCAGCGCACGCCGCGCGAGCGCATCGCCGCCAGGTGCGCCCAGTCGCGCGCGCCCATGCCTTCGACCGAAGCGACGTGCTGCAGGTCGATCGCGAGCTTCGAGATGTCCAGGCCGGACGCACTCGCTTCATCGACCAGCTGCGACAGCTGCAGCGGCTGCACGTGCGCGAGCGACACCTTCACCGCGATGCGCGGCGGCTGCAGGCCGGCTTCCTGCCACGCCGCGGTGTCCTTGCGCAGCTGGTCCAGCAACCATTCGAGCAGCCGCAGGTGCATTTCGCCGGAACCGGCCGCCTTCATCAGTTCGTCACCCTGCAGCACCTGGCCCGAGGCGTGCCGCCAGCGCAGGGTCGCCTGCAGCGACAGCGCCCGGCCGTTGGCCAGCTGCACGCGCGGGGCGTACAGCAGGTCGATCTCGCGCCGCTTCAGCGCCTTGCCCAGGTCCGCCGCCCAGGGCAGCTCGCGCATCGCCTCGTCCTTGAGCGAAGCGCTGAAGAATTCGCAGCGGTGCGCGCCGGCCCGCTTGGCATGGTGCATCGCCAGGCCCGCGTGGTGCGACAGCGTTTCGGCCGTGTCGCCGTCGTTGGGAAACACCGCCACGCCCGCACTGCAGGTCACGGTGAGCTCGGCGCCACCGCGCGGCTGGTACTTCACCACTGCGTCCTCCAGCAGCTTGCTGAGGAACGCGGCCATGGCGTCGATGTCGTCCAGCGCCGGCACCACGATCGCGAACTCGTCGCCGTCGATGCGGAACAGCGTCGGGTCGCGCTCGGGCGAGCTGAGGGCGCCGTCCACTTCCGTCTGCACGCAGCTGGCCAGGCGCTTGGCCATGCGTTGCAGCAACTGGTCGCCCACGGTGCGGCCCAGCGCGTCGTTGATGCGGCCCAGGCGGTCCATGCCCACGTGGATCACGGCCACCCGGTGCCCGGCGCGGGTCGCCTCTTCCAGCGCTTCGGTGGCGAAGGCGCGGCAGCGCCGCTTGTTCGGCAGGGCCGTCAGGCTGTCATGCTGCGTGAGGAACTCGCGGTAGGCATGCACGGCCAGCGTGTTGCGGATGCGCAGGGCCAGCTCGCCGCCGTCGACGGGCTTGGACAGGAAGTCGATCGCCCCCAGGCCGAGGGCGGCCAGCTTCGTCTGCGGGTCCGTGCTGCCGGTCAGCACGATCACCGGCACGTGCCGCACCAGCGCGTCGGCACGCATGGCGGCCAGCACCTCCAGGCCGCCCATGCGCGGCATGCTCAGGTCCAGCAGCAGCACGGCGGGCACCTGCCTGCGCATCAGCGCCAGCGCGTCCTCGGGCCGGGTCGTGGATGAAAAGCGCGTGTAGCCGAAGTCGGCCAGCAGCGCCTGCGTCATCTCGATGTTCAGGTCCTCGTCGTCGACCATCATGATCACCGGCTCGGACAGGCCGACGGCGGAACGTTGCCGCCAGAGGCTGCGGCCCGACAGCGTGTGCAGCGCCACGTCGACGCGCGCTTCCTCCTCGGCGCTTCCCGCCTCCAGGAAGAGGGTGCTCGGGAGTTCGGAATCGGCGGTGGTGTCCTGCATGGTGAGCCTTGAAACTTCTCGTTTCATTGTGGCCGAGCGCGGGCGGGGCAACGCGCTGCAGGGTGGCGATGGAAGCCGCTCTCGCCGTGCAGTTCACGCGTGCTGCCAGCCGTCCGGCAGCCGCGACCGCCGGTCGCGCCGTCTGTTGGACGGACGCGCCGCGCTCAGCGTCCCTGGAAGTCCGGCTTGCGCTTTTCGTTGAAGGCGCGCACGCCTTCGCGACGGTCTTCGGTGTCCACGAGGCGGTTGTACGCCTCGATCTCGAAGCGGTAGCCGGTGAGCAGGTCGACCTGCAGGCCGTAGTGGATGGACTTCTTGGCCTGCTTCACCGACAGTGGGGCGTTGTCCGCGATCGCCTGCGCCGCGGCCAGCGCGTCGTCGAGCAGCTTGTCGGGCTCGCAGACCTGGTTGACCACGCCCCAGGCGAGGGCGTCGGCCGCCGTGAAGGGGCGCCCGGTGAGCACGAGTTCCTTGGCGCGGCGCTCGCCGACCGCGCGCGCCAGGTTCTGCGTGCCGCAGCCGCCCGGCATGATCCCGAGCTTCACCTCCGGCAGCGCGAACTTCGCCGTGCTCGCCGCATACAGGAAATCGCAGCACAACGCGATCTCCAGGCCGCCTCCGAACGCCGCCCCGTTGACCGCTCCCACGACGGGCGTGGGGCACTCCAGCATGGCGACGAAGCCGCGCTCGAACTGCTCGTGCTGGGCCTGCCACTGCGCCTGGCTCATGCCGTCGCGCTCCTTCAGGTCGCCGCCGGCGCAGAAAGCCTTGCCGGCGCCGGTGAGCACGACGCAGCGAATGCCGCCGGGCTCGGCGGTGATGCGCGAGAACAGGTCCTGCAGGTCGCGGCCCATCTGCGTGTTCAGCGCGTTGAGCACCGGCGGGCGGTCCAGCGTGGCAAGCAGAACGTGGGTGCCGCGCGGCTGCAGGGCGATGGTTTCGTAGGTGGGAAAGTTCATGCTGGTTCCCTGCTATTCTGACCGTTTCGTGCGTACGAGCAGGCGCCACAGCCTGCCAGGAGACATGTCCATGAAATCCCTCGTCCGGGTGGCCGCGCTGGCCGTGCTTGCCGCCTCCACCTTTGTCGCGCCCGCCGCGCTGGCGCAATCGAAGTTTCCCGAGAAGCCGATCCGCTTCATCGTGCCGTTTCCGCCTGGCGGCGGCAACGACATCCTGGCGCGCGCCATGCAGCCGCGCCTGGCCGAGCTGCTGGGGCAGCCGGTGGTGATCGAGAACCGCGCCGGCGCCGGCGGCAACCTGGGCACCGACGTCGCCGCCAAGAGCCCGCCCGACGGCTACACGATCGTGATCGCCTCCAACCAGGTCACGATGAATCCGTACCTGCAGGCCAAGCTGCCCTTCGACATCGAGAAGGACTTCGTGCCGGTGGCACAGGCCGCTTCGGTGCCCATGGTGCTGGTGGTGCATCCCTCGGTGCCCGCCAACAACGTGCGCGAGTTCATCGCACTGGCCAAGGCCAGCCCGGGCAAGTTCAACCACGCCACGCCGGGCGGCGGCACCCCGCAGCACATTGCGTTCGAGGTGTTCAACCACGCGGCCGGCATCAACGTCACGCACGTGCCGTACAAGGGCACCGGCCCGGCGATCGCCGACCTGCTGGGGGGCCAGGTGCAAAGCGCGATCGCGACGATGGCTTCCGTCGAGCAGCACATCAAGGCCGGCAAGCTCAAGGCACTGGGCGTCACCACGTCCCGGCGTTCGCAGGCGGCGCCCAACATTCCGACGATCGCGGAATCGGGCGTGCCGAACTTCGAGGTGCCCTTGTGGTATTCGATCCTGGCGCCGGCGGGCACGCCGCGCGACGTGGTGAATCGCCTGTCCGCCGACATCCAGCGCACGCTGCAGACGCCGGACGTGCGCGACCGCCTCACGGGACAAGGCTTCGAGGTGAACTACCTCAACGCCGACCAGATGGCGGGCCTGCTCCGGAGCGACATGGCGCGCTGGCAGAAGACCTTCAAGGACATCGGAAACATCAAGGTCGACTGAGGTCCGCATGGCCAACGTGAATGACGCCCTGCGGGGCGTCACGGTCCTCGACTTCTCGCAGGTCGGCGCGGGCCCCACCTGCGGCATGCTGCTCGGCGACCTGGGCGCGACCGTCATCAAGGTCGAAGCGCCCGGCGGCGACATCGGCCGCAAGCTCGGGCCGCCCTGGCAGAACGGCGAGTCCGTCGTCTCCATGAGCTTCAACCGCAACAAGCGCTCGCTGGCGATCGACCTGAAGAAGCCGGAAGGGCCCGCGCTGGTGCGGCGGCTTGCCGCACGGGTGGACGTGGTGCTGGAGAGCTTTCGACCGGGCGTGATGGAGCGCCTGGGCATCGGCTGGGAAGCGCTGCGTGCGATCAACCCGAAACTGGTGTTCTGCTCCGTGTCCGCCTACGGGCAGACCGGCCCCTGGAAGGACAAGCCCGGCGTCGACGGCATCCTGCAGGCGGTGTCCGGCCTCATGAGCAGCATCGGCGAGGAGAGGTCGGCGCCGATGAAGGTGCCGGTGCCGGTGGCCGACATGACCACGGCGTACCTCGCCACCACGTCCATCATGGCGGCCCTGCGCGTGCGCGACACGCAGGGCGAGGGCCAGCACCTGGACATCAGCCTGTACAACAGCGCGGTGATGCTGCAGCAGTCGGCCGTGGCCTCGTACCTCTCCTCGGGCGAGAAGCCGGTGCGCAGCGGCTCGGCCGCGCCCTACTCGGCGCCGAACGAGGCGTATCCGACCCGGGACGGCTGGATCATGATCGCGGCCTACCACGAGGACCGCTGGACCAAGTTCTGCGAAGTGATCGGCGATCCCGGGCTGGCGGTCGATGAACGCTTCGCCACCAACGCCAACCGCGTGAAGAACCGCGATGCGCTGATGCAGGTGCTGTCCGGGCGCCTGGCGGCGCACGGCTCCGAGGCCTGGCAGGAGAAGCTGGAGGCGGCCGACATCATCTGCGGGCCCATCGCGGACTACGACATGCTGGCGGCATCGCCGCAGCTCGCCCACAACGGCGTGATCGTGGAGATGAAGAACGTCGACGCCGGCGTGGTGCGCATGCCCGGCGGCGCGCTCGGAGATCGCGACGCGCAAGCGCGCGTGCGCCACGGACCGCCGGCGATCGGAGAGCACAGCCGCGAAGTGCTGGCGGAACTCGGCGTGGCGGCCGACGAGATCGAGACGCTCATCGCCGCCGGCGCGGTGAAGCAGCGAAAGGAAGCCCCATGAAGTTCAAGGCCCTGCGCCTGTACCGGGAAGGCGAGCGGCGCGTCAGCCGCATGGTGGACAACAGCATCGACGACCTCGACCCGGGCGACGTCGTCATCCGCTCCGAATACGCCGCGGTCAACTACAAGGACGCGCGCGCCGTCACCGGCGTGGGCAACGTGATCTCGCGCTTTCCCTGCGTGCCTGGCGTCGAGGTCGCGGGCACCGTGGCCGAATCGAAGAATCCCGCCTTCCAGCCGGGGGACAAGGTCACCGTGCAGGGTGGGCGCGAGTTCGGCATGCGCCGCGACGGCGGCTACAGCGAGTACGTGCGCGTGCCGGCCGAATGGATCGGCCGCGTGCCGCCAGGCAGCGAGCCCTTCGACATGGTCGGCATGGGCCTGGCCGCCTACACGTCGGCCGTCGCGGTCGACGAACTGATGAAGCATGGCGTGACGCCCGACAAGGGCAAGGTCGTCGTCACGGGCGGCACGGGCGGCAGCTCCTCGTTCGCCATCGACATGCTCGCGAACCTGGGCTACCACGTGGTCGCGAGCACCGGCAAGGAGTCGGAGCACGCATACCTGAAGATGCTGGGCGCCAGGGAAGTGATCGGCCGCGACGGCCTCACCACCGGCGACAAGCCGCTGGAGGAGCAGCTGTGGGCCGGCGCGATCGACGTCGTCGGTGGCGCGCCGCTGGACAAGCTGCTGCGCTCGATGCAGAAAAGGGGCGTGGTGTGCGCCTTCGGCAATGCCGCCGGCGAGACCTTCACCACCTCGATCTATCCCTTCATCCTGCGCAGCGTCTCGCTGGTGGGCGTGAATGCCAACCACCCGGTGCCCACGCGTGGGGACGTGTGGCAACGCATGATGCCCGGCGGCGACCTGTGTCCGCGCCACACGCGCGAGATCTGCCACACCATCCCCTTCAGCGAGCTGCAGGCGCATTGCGAGCGGCTGATCGCCGGCGGCGTGCGCGGGCGCGCCGTCGTGCGCTTCGGCGCGTGATCGAGCTCGACCCCAGCGCCCCGCGCCTGGCCGGCATCGTCCGCGACGGCGACGTGGTGATGTGGGGGCAGGCGTCCGCGGAAGCGACGCCGCTCACCGGTGCCCTCGTGGCGCAGCGCGCCGAGATCGGCACCTTCACCGCGTACGTCGGCATCTCCTGGTCCGACGCCGTGCAGCCGGCGCATGCGGACCGCGTGCGCTTCGTCTCCTACTGCGGCGCCGGCCGCAACCGCCTGCTGTCCAGGGCAGGCCTGCTCGATGTCATGCCCTGCCACTACGCGGACTTCGCGCGCATGGTGGGCAGCGGCGAGTTCGCGGTGGACGTGCTGCTGCTGCAGGTGGCGCCCCCGGATGCGCAGGGGCGCTACAGCCTCTCGCTGGCGGGCGACTACCTCGTGCCCGCGATCCGGCGCGCCCGCGTGGTGATCGCCGAAGTGAATGCGCAGGCGCCTGCGACGCATGGGCCGCACGCACTCACCGCGGAGGACATCCACTACGTGATCCACACCGACCGGCCGCCGCTGGAAGCACCGGCGGCCAAGGCACATCCGGCGGAAGCGGCGGTGGCCCGCAACGTCGCAAGCCTGGTCGAGGACGGCGCCACGTTGCAGGTGGGCATCGGCAACCTGCCGGAGGCCATCCTCGCGCAGCTGGGGGATCGGCGCGACCTCGGCTTGCACACGGGCGCGATGGGCGACGCCGCCGGCGAGCTGATGCGCCGTGGCGTGATCACGAACGCGCGCAAGAGCATCGACGCCGGCGTCTCGGTCGCCGGGGTGCTGATGGGAACGCGCACGCTCAATGCCTTCGCGCATCGCAACCCCGCGATCGAGCTGCGGGCTGCCGACTACACGCATGCGCACGCGACGCTGGCGCGCATCGACCAGCTGGTGGCGATCAACGCGGCGATCGAGGTCGACCTCACCGGCAACATCAATTCGGAAGTGGCGGGCGGCGTGTACGTGGGCGCGGTCGGGGGCGCCACCGACTTCCTGCGCGGCGCGCGCGCCTCGCGCGGCGGCCTGCCGATCATCGCGCTGCCTTCGCGCACGGCCGGCGGCACGTCGACGATCGTGGCGCGCCTGAACGGCCCGGTGAGCACCTCGCGCAGCGACACCGGCCTGGTCGTCACCGAGCATGGCATCGCGGACCTGCGCAACTTGTCGCTCGCGCAGCGGGTGCAGCGCATGATCGCCATCGCGCACCCCGATGATCGCGATCGCCTCGCGGCCGAGGCGCGCCAGCCCGGGCCGGTCTGATCCACAATCGCGCGAGCCCATGGACTTCGCGCTCACACCCGACCAGCACGCCATCCGCGACGCGTTGCGGCAAGCCTGCGCCCCCTTTGACGATGCGTACTGGCTGCGCAAGGACCAGGAAGGCGGCTTCCCGGAGGACTTCTACCGTGCGATCGCGCAGGCGGGCTGGCTGGGCATCGCGATGCCGCAGGCGCATGGCGGCGCGGGGCTGGGCATCGCCGAGGCGGCGCTGATGATGGAGACGATCTCCGCCTCCGGTGCGGGCATGTCGGGTGCATCCGCCGTGCACATGAACGTTTTCGGGCTGCACCCCGTCGTGGTCTTCGGCAGCGACGAGCAACAGCGGCGCTGGTTGCCACCCATCATCAGCGGCGAGAACAAGGCCTGCTTCGCCGTGACGGAGCCGAACACCGGACTCAACACGCTCAAGCTGCGCACCGCGGCCGTGCGGCAGGGCGATCGCTATGTGGTGCACGGGCAGAAGGTGTGGATCTCCACCGCGCAGGTCGCGCACAAGATGCTGCTGCTCGCGCGCACGACGGCGCTGGAGCAGGTGGCGAAGCCGTCGCAAGGCCTGAGCCTTTTCTACACGGATCTCGATCGCGCCCGCGTGCAGGTGCGCGAGATCGACAAGCTGGGGCGCAAGGCGGTGGACTCCAACGAGCTGTTCATCGATGGCCTGGAGATCCCCCTGGAAGACCGCATCGGCGAGGAGGGCCGCGGCTTCGAGTACATCCTGCATGGCATGAATCCGGAGCGCATCCTGATCGCGGCCGAGGCGGTGGGCCTGGGGCGCGTCGCGCTCGAACGCGCGGCGAAGTACGCCGGCGAGCGCATCGTGTTCGACCGGCCGATCGGCAAGAACCAGGGCATCCAGCATCCGCTGGCGCAGCGCTGGGTGGAGCTGGAAGCGGCCACCTTGCTCGTGCAGCGCGCCGCGTGGATGTACGACCGGGGACTGCCATGCGGGGCCGAGGCGAACGCTGCCAAGTACTTCGCCGCCGAAGCGGGATTTCGCGCCTGCGAGACCGCGGTGCTCACGCACGGCGGCATGGGCTATGCCAAGGAGTACCACGTGGAGCGTTGGTTCCGGGAAGCGATGCTCCCGCGCATCGCCCCGATCACGCCCCAGCTGATCCTGAGCTTCATCGCGGAGAAGGTGCTGGGGCTGCCGAAGTCTTATTAGGTCGCACGTCCCGTCACCCGACGCGGAGGTGGGGATCCAGGGCTTTCTTCCTCCGGCAGCGCTTGGCGTGGCACTCGTGCCGCTCGACGAGACGCGCAGCTCGTCGCGGTCCATGTCCACGTCCACGTCGACTTCCGGGCAGGTACCAGGCAGTCACTGTAGGTCGGGGTGAGCGCGCAGCCGAACCCCGACGCGAGCGCGTGCAGTGATAGGCACGAGCGCCACGCCAGGCGCTGCGCGGTGCGGGCCCGCGTTCGGGACGGGGCCTGGAAGTCCGGTTCCGGCGCCGCAGCGCGGC
The DNA here is from genome assembly GCA_036263715.1 of Ramlibacter sp. GTDB lineage: Bacteria > Pseudomonadota > Gammaproteobacteria > Burkholderiales > Burkholderiaceae_C > Ramlibacter. Next base: position 50 of record DATAGN010000355.1, on the reverse strand, counting down.
TACGAGAGCGCGTAGCGCGAATCGAGCCGCGCGTACGTCTCATGCTCGCG
>DATAGN010000354.1:0-2062 GCA_036263715.1 Ramlibacter sp. | reverse complement strand
TTCACGGTCACCGGGTTGCGCATGAACTGCGACGCGAGCTTCGCGATGCCCTCGGGGTACGTCGCGGAAAACAGCAGCGTCTGCCGCTGCGGCGGGCACTGGCGCGCGACTTTCGCGATGTCGTCGACGAAGCCCATGTCGAGCATGCGGTCCGCTTCGTCGAGCACCAGCGTGTTCAGCGCATCGAGTTTCAGGTTGCCGCGGTCGAGGTGGTCCATCACGCGGCCGGGCGTTCCCACCACCGCGTGCGCGCCGTGCTCCAGGCTGGCGGCCTGTCCGCGCAGCGGCACGCCGCCCGAGAGCGTCACCACCTTGATGTTGTCGTCGGCGCGCGCCAGGCGGCGGATTTCGGTGGTGACCTGCTCGGCAAGTTCGCGCGTCGGGCAAAGCACCAGCGACTGCACGGCGAAGCGGCGGGGATTGAGGTTGGCCAGCAATGCCAGCGCGAAGGCCGCGGTCTTGCCGCTGCCGGTCTTGGCCTGGGCGATCAGGTCCTTGCCGAGCAGCGCCGGCGGCAGGCTGGCGGCCTGGATCGGCGTCATCTCGTGGTAACCGAGGCGCGCGAGATTCTCGAGCGTGGCAGGAGAAAGCGGCAGCGAGGAGAAGCTCATGCTGCGAGACGCTCCGCCAGCCACGTGCACAGCGCGCTGCCCGGCTCCTCGAAGCCGTGGATGGCGGAAAAATGGTCGGCGCCGGGTTGCGGCGACAGCTCCGAGCTGTTGCCGGCGGCCCGCCACGTGTCGTGATAGAGCTGCGCCTGGCGCGCGAACTCCGCCGTCTCCGCGCCGCCCCAGGTGATCCACGCCGGCGTGGCGCTGGCACGCACGCCCAGCACCGGCGAGTTGCGCTGCACGATGCCTTCGTCCAGTTGCAGCACCGGCTGCAGGTAGCTCCAGCGCAGCGGCTCGAGTTCATAGAGGCCGCTCACCAGCACCGCTGCTTTCAGCGGATCCTGCGGCAGCCCGTAGTCACGCGCCCACTGCGCCTGCAGGCACATCGCCGCCAGGTGGCCGCCGGCGGAATGGCCGCCGACGGCCACGCGCGAAGGATCGCCGCCATGCCGGGCGATGTTGCGCAGCACCCAGGCGACGGCAGCGCGCGCCTGGCGCGTGATCTCGTCGATGCTCACCTGCGGGCACAAGGCATAGTTCACGACCACCGTCGTGATCCCGCGCGGCTGCAGGCCGAGCGCGACGCCGCTGAACTCTTTCGACGACAGGGCGCGCCAGTAGCCCCCGTGGATGAACACGAACACCGGCGCATCCGGCGCGTCGGCCGGAAAGATGTCGAGCGTCTCCGCCAGTGTCGGCCCGAAAGGCACGTCGGCCACGCAGCGCAGGTTCTCGCGCGCCTTGCGCGCCTGCTGCAGGTAGTGCTTGAGCGGCGCTGCCGCGTCCGCGAGTCCCACCGAAGGGTTGTACTGCGCATCGATCTCGGCCTGCGACTGGAAGCGGCTGAACGGTTTCATCCCGGTTATTGTGCGCGATGGCCGGAACGAATCTTGCATCCGCACTCTTCATGTACACCGACGCACCCACCTCCAGCACCGACCCCGGCATCCTCCTGCGCTCCGTCCTGCGCAGCCCTACGCATTCGGACCACAACCGCCAGTTGGCGAAACAGATCGTGTGGGACTGGGTCGGCAGCAAATGGCCGCGGCTCGTGCCCTCGCTCGCCGAGCGCGAGCAGACCCGGTTCCAGTGTTCGCAGCCCGGCCGCAAGCTCGCGCTGGCGAGCAGCCCGGATGGCGCGGCATGGATGCTCGAAGTCGCCTACAGCGAAAAGGACAGCAGCCGCACCTGGACCACCACCGCGCTGGTAGCCGAAGGGCGGGACGCCGACGTGATGGCCGTGCAGACCACGTGTTCCGACCTGCCGTCGGCGCGCGCGGTCGCGCCCCCACGGGTACTGGGCAACTGGGTGCAGCGCCTGGCCTTCGAGGACGCCGGCTGGGCGGTGGAAGGCGAACCGCGCCCGGTGCAGGACGAGGAGCAGCTCGCCGCATTCTCCGACCACCTGCTGAGCCCCGAGCGCAGGCTGCCCGTGATCGCGCTCGCGAACA
>DATAGN010000353.1:0-3698 GCA_036263715.1 Ramlibacter sp. | reverse complement strand
CGATCTCGAGACGCCGGACAAGGCACAGGCGGAGATCGGCTCCCTCAGCTACACGGGCGCGCCCATGGCCTCGCGCTAGCATGACCTCCACGCCACGATCCCGCTTCCTCCTGCGCCTGCACGCCGCGTCGCTGCGCTGCTACGAGGTGTTCCTGTTCGCGGCGATCGTGGCGATGGCGCTGGTGGTCGCGCTGCCGGCGGAGCCGCTCGCGGCCGGCGACGACAGTGTTCAGTGCGGGAACATCCAGAGCAGTGCCGACGTCATCAGCAGGTAGCGCAGGAACTTGCCGATCATCATGTAGAAGGTGCAGGGCCAGAACGGCAGGCGCAGCCACCCGGCCACGGCGCACAAGGGGTCGCCCACGATCGGCAGCCAGGCCAGCAGGCAGGCCTTGGGGCCCAGCCGCTCGAGGACGTCGAGCGCCTTCAGGTGCGTGCGCGACTTGCCGTACTTGTCGGCCACCTCGTGCGCACCGTAGCCCAGCCACCAATCGAGCATGCCGCCGAGCGTGTTCCCGGCGGTGGCAACGAAGATCGCGCTCCAGAACAGGTCAGGGTTGAGCTTGAGCAGGCCGAAGAGCGCGGGCTCCGACCCGATGGGCAGCAGCGTGGCGGAGACGAAGGCCGCGACGAAGAGGGTGGCCAGCCCGTACTGCGGCAGGGACAGCAGGACCAGCAGCGATTCCATCCAGGATTGCATGCGGGCGCATGTTAATGGCGCAGCCTGCAGGCGGGGCGACGAACGCGCGCGCAATTTCAAGCGCTGAAATCGCCCGGGCCTACAATCGTGCCTCTTTTTTCGGCAGCCCCTCCCCGCGTCCCTCATGCAGATCGGCCCCTACGTTCTCGCGAACAACGTGTTCGTGGCGCCGATGGCGGGCGTCACCGACCGGCCCTTCCGCCAGCTGTGCCGCTCCTTCGGCGCCGGCTACGCGGTCAGCGAGATGGTTACCTCGAAGCGCGAGCTGTGGAACAGCCTGAAGACTTCGCGCCGCGCCAACCACGACGGTGAGCCCGGGCCGATCGCGGTGCAGATCGCCGGAACCGACGCACAGACGATGGCGGAAGCGGCCGTCTACAACGTCGAGCGCGGCGCGCAGATCATCGACATCAACATGGGATGCCCCGCCAAGAAGGTCTGCAACAAGTGGGCAGGCTCGGCATTGATGCAGGACGAGCCGCTCGCCATCGCGATCGCCGAAGCGGTCGTGCGCGCGTGTGCGCCCCACGGCGTGCCGGTCACGCTGAAGATGCGCACGGGCTGGTCGCAGGACCACCGCAACGCGGTGACGCTGGCGCGCGCGTTCGAAGCTGCGGGCGTGCAGATGCTCACCGTGCACGGCCGCACGCGCGAGCAGGGCTACAAGGGCTGCGCCGAATACGAGACGATCGCGGCGGTCAAGGCCGCCGTGCGTGTGCCGGTCGCCGCCAACGGCGACATCACTTCACCGCGCAAGGCGCGCGAAGTGCTCGCGGCCACCGGGGCCGATGCCGTGATGGTGGGCCGCGCCGCGCAGGGGCGGCCGTGGATCTTTCGCGAGATCGCGCACTTCCTGGCGACCGGCACGCAGCTCGCGCCGCCGCTGGTGGCCGAGGTGCAGCGCGCGCTGGTCGAACACCTGCAGGACCACTACGCCCTGTACGGCGAATTCACGGGCGTGCGCAGCGCCCGCAAGCACATCGGGTGGTACGTGCGCGCGCTTGCCGACGGGGAAGCGTTCCGCACGGAGATGAACGCCATCGAGGACAGCGCTGGTCAACTGGCGGCGGTCCGCCGTTTCTTCGACACGCTCGGCGAACGCATGGACCGGATGCCGGTGGCGATCGAGGGCATGCCGCAGGAACTTGCCGAAAGCGACGCATGAGCAAGAAATACATCGAAGAGTGCGTGCGTACGAGCCTGGAGGGGTACTTCCGCGACTTGCGGGGCACCGAGCCGGATGGCATGTACGAGATGCTGGTGAAGGTGGTCGAAAAGCCGCTGCTGGAAGTGGTGATGGCCAAGGCCGAGAACAACCAGTCCCGCGCGGCGGAATGGCTCGGCCTGAACCGCAACACCCTGCGCAAGAAATTGATCGAGCACAAGCTGCTCAAGTAGCTGCACCGAATCCATGAACGCACTCATTTCCGTCTCCGACAAGACCGGCGTCGTCGAACTCGCGCGCGCGCTGCACGCCGCCGGTGTGCGGCTGATCTCCACCGGCGGCACCGCGAAGCTGCTGGCCGACCAGGGCCTGCCCGTCACGGAGGTGGCCGAAGTCACCGGCTTTCCGGAGATGCTGGACGGACGCGTGAAGACGCTGCACCCCAAGGTGCACGGCGGCCTGCTGGCGCGGCGCGACCTGCCCGAGCACGTGGCGGCGCTGCAGCGCCACGGCATCGACACGATCGACATCCTGGTGGTCAACCTCTATCCCTTCGAGCAGACCGTGGCCAAGGCGGGCTGCACGCTGGAAGACGCGATCGAGAACATCGACATCGGCGGGCCGGCCATGGTGCGCAGCGGCGCCAAGAACTGGAAGGACGTGGCGGTGCTGACCGACGCCTCGCAGTACGAAGGCGTGGTCGCGGAACTGAAGGCGGGCGGCTCGGTGTCGCAGAAGACGAAGTTCGCGCTGGCCGTGGCCGCCTTCAACCGCATCAGCAACTACGACGCGGCGATCAGCGATTACCTGTCAGCGCTGCAGGAGGACGGATCGCGCTCGCAGTTCCCGGCGCAGGCCAACGGCCGCTTCGTGAAGCTGCAGGACTTGCGCTACGGCGAGAACCCGCACCAGCAGGCGGCGTTCTATCGTGACCTGTACCCGGCGCCGGGCTCGCTGGCGGTGGCGCAGCAGCTGCAGGGCAAGGAGCTCTCGTACAACAACATCGCGGACGCGGACGCCGCGTGGGAATGCGTGAAGACCTTCGACACGCCCGCGTGCGTGATCGTCAAGCACGCCAACCCCTGCGGCGTGGCGACCGGCAAGCACCCGCTCGAGGCCTACCAGAAGGCTTTCCAGACCGACCCCACTTCTGCTTTCGGCGGCATCATCGCCTTCAACACCACCGTGCGCGGCGAGGCGGCCAGGGAAGTGGCCAAGCAGTTCGTCGAGGTGCTGATCGCGCCGGAGTATGCGGACGACGCGCTGGAAGTGCTGCGTGCCAAGCCCAATGTGCGGGTGCTGAAGATCGCCTTGCCGCCAGGCGGCGCGAGCGCCTGGGACAAGGGCCACAACGCGATGGACGTCAAGCGGGTCGGCTCCGGCATGCTGATGCAGACGGCCGACAACCACGTGCTCACCCTGGCGGACCTGAAGGTGGTCACCGCCCGGCAGCCCACCCCCCAGGAACTGCAGGACCTGCTGTTCGCGTGGAAGGTGGCGAAGTTCGTGAAGTCCAACGCCATCGTGTTCTGCAAGGACGGCATGACCATGGGCGTGGGCGCCGGGCAGATGAGCCGCCTGGATTCAGCGCGCATCGCCAGCATCAAGGCGCAGCATGCCAAGCTGTCGCTGCAGGGGACGGCGGTGGCGAGCGATGCGTTCTTCCCGTTCCGCGATGGCCTGGACGTGGTGGTGGATGCCGGCGCGACCTGCGTGATCCAGCCGGGGGGATCAATGCGCGATCAGGAAGTGATCGCCGCCGCGAACGAGCGTGGCGTGGCGATGGTGTTCAGCGGGGTGCGGCACTTCCGGCATTGACCGCACGCATCGGCT
>DATAGN010000352.1:0-1523 GCA_036263715.1 Ramlibacter sp. | reverse complement strand
CCGACGGTGGAGCCGGCGCGGGCTGCAGTGATCGGTGCGGGGCTGGCGGGAGCCGCCGTGGCGGCGAGCCTCGCCCGCCGCGGCTGGTCCGTGCTGGTGCTGGATGCGGCCCCGACGCCCGCAGCGGGCGCGTCCTCGCTTCCCGCCGGCCTGCTCGCGCCGCACCAGTCCCCCGACGACAACCTGCTCTCGCGCCTTTCGCGCTCCGGTGTGCGGATGACGCTGCAGCAGGCCGAGCAGCGGCTCGCAGCCGGCCTGGAGTGGGAGCGCACCGGCGTGCTCGAGGTTCGAGGTGACGATCGCCGGCCGCTCCCGCAGTTCGGCGAGGCGCTGGGCCCGTGGAGCCGGGAGGCGACCGAGGCACAGAGGCGGGCGGCAGGACTCGATCCGGGCGCTCCCGCCTGGTGGCACGCCAACGCGGCCTGGATCGAACCGGCGGCGCTGGTGCGCTCGTGGCTGCGCGAACCGCGCGTGCGCTTCATGGGCGGCTGGCGCGTGCAGGCGATCGCCCGCGAAGACAGCGGGCTGCTCGTCACCGATGCTGCCGCCGGCCGTGCGGCGCACGTGCAGCTGGTGGTGGTCGCTGCCGCCCTGGACAGCCGCGCGCTGCTGGCCGGCCGCGTGCAGGTGCAGCCGGTGAGAGGCCAGCTCACGTGGGCTCCGCACGCCGAAGATGCCTCGCTCCTGCCGCCCTTTCCCGTCAATGGCAACGGGCACTTCCTGCCGCGGGTGCCGCTGGTGGAGCGCGGCGCCTGGATGACGGGTTCCACCTACGGGAGGGGCGACGCCGATGCAGCGGCGCGGCCGCAGGACGATGCTGCCAACCTGGAGCGCGTGCGGGAATTGGTGCCTGCCGCCGCCGATGTCGCGCAAGGCGCGGCCCGGCGGCACCAGACCCGATCGTGGAGCGGCGTGCGCTGCGCCTCCACGGACCGCCGGCCGCTGGTGGGTGAAGTCGAGCCCGGGCTCTGGGTGAGCACCGCGATGGGTTCGCGCGGCCTCACATTCGCGGCGCTCTGCGCTGAATTGCTCGTCGCGCGCCTGCACGGCGAGCCCCTTCCGATCGAAGCGCGCCTCGCTCAGGCGCTGGACGCGGCGCGCCAGGGCCCCTAGATGCGGCTCAACCAGGTTTCGAACTGCGCCGGGGGCGGCGGATCGAGCAGGGCCTCGACTCCGGACATGCGCGCGCGCAGGCGCTCCAGCAACGACAGCCCCGGCTTGGTGATCGCCACGTGAGGGACGGCGTGGCGGCCTGTGCGCAGCTGGCGCAACAAGGCCCAGGCGTCGACCTCGCCACCGGCGCTGGCATCGACGAGGGCGAGGTCGTACTGCTTCTCCCGGCTCATGGCCAACGCCTGCGTACCGCTGTCCGCATCGTCCGCAAGCGTCAACCTGGCCAGGGCGAGGCGGGCCCGCAGCACGAGCCGCACGTCACGGTGCGTGCTGACGATCAGCGCCTGCTTCTGGGACATCACCGAGTCGGGTTCATCGCCGAGGACGAGGTCGAGCCCTTCCTGCGGGGA
>DATAGN010000351.1:0-11396 GCA_036263715.1 Ramlibacter sp. | reverse complement strand
CTTCGAACCCGAGGAGATCCACGAGGCCCTGGTCTGGCTCGATGGCCTCAACACCGCGGCGCAGAGCATCGTGGTGCCCGCCGAATCCCAGGTCGAATGGGCGCCGCAACCGAGCGACGCCAGCATGCGCGTCTTCTCCGTCGCGGAGCAGGACCACCTGGGGGCGGACTGCCTCGGCTTCATCAGCTTCCTCGAAGGCTCAGGCGTGCTGCCCGGCGCGCTGCGCGAGATCGTCGTCGACCGCGCGATGGCCGCGACCACCGACCCCGGCGAGACCGTGCCTCTCGATGCGCTGAAGATCATCGTGCTGATGGTGTACTGGCGCTTCGGCCACGAGCCCGATGCGCTGATCCTCGACGAGCTGTGCGACGACAGCGAGGACCGGCTGGCGCATTAGCCCCTCGTCATCCCCGCGAAGGCGGGGATCCAGGGCTTCCAGGCAGCCGGCTCTTTTTTCGCTCCACCTTGGTGGGCCGTGACTGTGGCCGACGGGGGGCCGGGCTCCGGGCCGCTCGCGGACCACGACCTCGGCACGCGACGCCCGTGCCGTCAACACGATCGCGCCACACAGCCTTGGCGGGCAACCGGCGTGGTGACCGCACCGCAGTCGCGTGCCGCGACCTTCGTCCGCGAGCAGCCCGGAGCCCGGCACCCCGCCCGCCACAGGCACGGCCACCCAAGGCGGAGCGAACGGATTACGAGAGCAGCCGCTCCGGATTCGCGTCCAGCTTCGCCAGCGCGTCGCGCGTGGCGCGCACCGTGAGCGCTTCTTCCTCGGTCGGCACCAGCAGGCCCGCCTGCAGGTACGAGGCCAGGCGGCGCAGCGGCATCAGGAAGCAGTAGCCGTCGCTGGAGGCGAACAGGTGCAGCTGGCGGCGGTCGCTCGCCCACGCGTACTGCACCTGCGACACGCGTCCGTTGTGGTCGATGGTGAACCAGTTGCCGATCTGCAGCTCGTTGGCCCAGGCGGTGTTGGCGGAGTTCGGCTGCGCACCCCCCGTGCTGATCACCTCGATCATCGACGCGTCGATGCCCAGCATCATCTCGATGCTCTCCTGGTCCAGCGGCAGTTCGCCCGAGGCGTCGTCATCGGAGACGAAGTCCTCCAGGTTGGCCAGGCGCCTGGTCATCTCCTCGATGCGCGCGTGCGGGATCGCCTCGGTCTTGGACAGGAAGGCGTCGGCCAGCGTGTCGCCGATCACCTTGATGTGGTTCTCCTGGTCCGCCGGCTCCAGCCCCAGTAGCGTCATGCCGCGGCGCAGGCGTGCCAGCAGGTCGGGCAGGTCCTGGATCACCTTGGCGCGGTCGTGCCGGTTCGGCTTCGCGCTGGCCGCCCACACCAGGTCGCTGGCGGACTTCTTCAGCGCCAGCGTCTCCTCGTGCTGCGGCCCGTTCTTCACGGCGGCCAGCGCCAGCACCTCGGCCCACACCTTGAACAGGTACTCGCGGATCTCGTCGCGCACGGGCACGTCCGAGAGCATCTTGCGCAGCTCGATGGTGTACTGGATCGCCATCGTTTCCTTCTGCTCGACCTGCTGCGCGACGCTCACCAGGCGCTGCGTCGGACCCTTCTCGGTGAGGAAGCGCGAGAGGAAGCGCTGGAACTCGTCGTACACCAGCTGGAACACGCGGCGGCCGGTCTCCGGGTACTGCTCGATCACCTGCACGACGCGGCGGATCTCGTTTTCCATCGCGCTGCCGGAGATCTGGGTCGAGTCGAAGCCGAGCACGCACGAACCCATGCGGTCGATCAGCTGGCGCGCCGGATGCTCCAGCGAACCGAAGAATTCGGGTTCGGCCAGCGCCACGCGCAGCACCGGCATCTGCAGCCGCGCGAACCACACGCGGATGGTCGGCGGGATGCGCTCTTCGGCCAGGATGCTCTGGAACATCAGCGCCACGATCTCGATCGTGGCCTTCTCGTTGCTGCTGGCCGCCTTCTGCTTCAGCTCGGTGGTGCGCGCCCGCAGGTCGTGCGCGACCTGTTCGACCGCGTCGTCGTCGAAGATGACGACGTCGCCCACCGTCATGGCTTCGTTGACGCGGGTCTGCACCTGCGTCTGCACCTGGGTGGCATGGTGCGTCACCGCGGCGACCAGCGAGGCCGAGGGCGGCGTGCGCGTGGCACCGTCGGCACCGTCGAAGCCGGCGCCGACCTTGTCGCGCAGCAGGCGCTTCAACTGGCCGACGACGCCCGCGGCGCGGGCCTTGGCGCGCGCCAGCGGCGTGCCGCCCATGCGCGAGTCGTCGTTGATGCCGGTCTGCGCGGGCGAGAAGAAGGAGTCGCCCAGGCCGGAACCCTTCCCGCCTGCGCCCGTTCCCGGGCCGCCGAAGCTGCTGGCCGCAGCGCCGGGTGCGCCCGCAGCACCCTGGCCGCCGCCGCCACCACCACCGCCGCCACCGCCCGCGTTCGTACCACCGGCCGCCGCGCCTGCGCCGCCCGAGCCGCCGCCGGAGCCGCCCGCGCCGCCGCCAGAGCCACCGGAGCCACCGCCGCCGCCCGGACCCCCGCGGCCTGTACTGCCGCTCCCTCCGCCGCCGCCGCCGTTGCCGCCGCCAGCACCGGCACCACCGGCACCGCCGCCACGCCCGCTTCCGCTGCCGCCGGAGCCGTCGTCGCCGGCCGACTCACCGGCGCGGCCGGTGGGTGCCGCAGGCGTCGCCGCGGGTCGCCGCACGCGCGAGCGCAGGTCGATGTGCGGCAGCACGCCGCTGTCGACCAGGAATTCGTTGGCCTGCTGGTAGCCCTCCAGCGCGCGCGGCACCACCAGCTGCTGGATGATGTCCTTCACGCTGATCCAGGTTTCGCGCGACAGCTTGGCTGCCGCCCACTGCTCCACCAGGATCTGGGCCAGCGCCTCGGGGCGCAGCACGTCTTCGGTGGCGAGCTCCTCGCCGCCTTCCAGGTGGGTGATGCGCAGCTTCAGGTCGTTGAGGTCCCAGACCGCCTTTTCCTGCACCGCCATCGCCAGCCGCGACGACAGGATCTTGTTCTCGACGACGTCGTCGCCGATCAGCTCCAGGGTGGCAAGCTCCAGCCGCACCCGGCCGGTCGCCGTGGGGGGCACGAGCGCGCGCCGCCAGGCGCGCGCCACGGCGTCCACCCACTTTGCGGCGGTCTGCTCGAATTCGACCAGCGCGTCGCGCTTTTGCTGCATGTCGCGGCTGCTCTTCGCCGCGGCCATCTGGTCCGTGAGCGCATTGCGCACGGCCTCGGCCAGCGGCGGCAGCACGCCCTGCATGTGCTCCACGAACCGCTCACGCGCCTGCCGCGCCAGGGGCGCAGGGGCGGCAGTGAGCGTGGACGACATCGGTCAGGTCCTCAGACGGTGGCGCCCGCGTTGGGGTCGTTCGGGTCGCCCTCGCGCTTGGTCTGCACCTTCACCAGGTCCTCGCGCTTGATCCCCAGCCACATCGCGATGGCGGCGGCCACGAACACCGAGGAGTAGATGCCGAACAGGATGCCGATGGTCAGGGCCAGCGCGAAGTAGTGCAGCGTCGCGCCGCCGAACAGCAGCATGGACAGCACCATCAGCTGCGTGGAACCGTGCGTGATGATCGTGCGGCTGATGGTCGAGGTGATCGCGTTGTCGATCGTCTCCACCGTGCTCATCTTGCGGTACCGCCGGAAGTTCTCGCGGATCCGGTCGAAGATGACGACCGACTCGTTGACCGAGTACCCCAGCACCGCCAGCACCGCCGCCAGCACCGCCAGCGAGAACTCCCACTGGAAGAAGGCGAAGAAGCCCAGGATGATGACGATGTCGTGCAGGTTGGCCAGGATGGCCGCCACAGCGAATTTCCATTCGAAGCGGATCGCCAGGTAGATCATGATGCCGGCCACCACGAAGGCCAGCGCCTTCAGCCCGTTGGTGACCAGTTCCTCGCCGACCTGCGGCCCCACGAACTCCACGCGCTTGAGGGTGACGCCCGGGGTGGCCTGCCGCAGGGCGGCGATGGTGCGGTCGCTCTGTTGCGCGGAACTGACGCCCTTCTGGGCGGGCAGCCGGATCAGGACGTCGCGCGCGGTGCCGAAATTCTGCACCTGCACGTCGCTGTAGCCCAGGCCGCTGACCGTGCGGCGCACCGCCTCCACGTCGGCGGGCTGCGAGTAGCTGACCTCCATGACCGTGCCGCCGGTGAATTCGACGGACAGGTGCAGGCCCCGCGAGAACAGGAAGAAAACGGCAGCCAGGAACGTGACCAGGGAGATCACGTTGAAGACCAGCGCGTTCTTCATGAACGGGATGTCCCGCCGGATCTTGAAAAACTCCACTACTTATCCTTTGGGGGCCGACGTCGGGCCCCTTGCTAGTCTTTTTTACTCAGCTTTGGTTATAGCGCCATCGGCGCCCGGCCGCCAGACCGTCCCGATGGAAACCGCCTTCAGCTTCTTCTGGCGGCCGTACCAGAGGTTCACCAGGCCGCGCGAGAAGAACACCGCCGAGAACATCGAGGTCAGGATGCCGATGCAGTGGACCACGGCGAAGCCCCGGACGGGCCCCGTCCCGAAGGCCAGGAGCGCCACGCCGGCGATCAGGGTGGTCACGTTCGAGTCCAGGATGGTCGCCCAGGCGCGGTCGTAGCCGGTATTGATCGCCGCCTGCGGCGATGCCCCGTTGCGCAATTCCTCGCGCACGCGCTCGTTGATCAGCACGTTGGAGTCGATGGCCATGCCCAGCGCCAGCGCCATGGCGGCCATGCCGGGCAGCGTCAGCGTCGCCTGCAGCATGGACAGAATCGCCACCAGCAGCAGCAGGTTCACCCCCAGCGCGATGCTGGAGAAGGCCCCGAACAGCATGTAGTACACGACCATGAAGGCGCAGATGGCGGCGAAGCCCCACATCACGCTGTTGAAGCCCTTGGCGATGTTCTCCGCGCCGAGGCTCGGCCCGATGGTCATCTCCTCGATGATCTCCATGGGCGCGGCCAGCGAGCCGGCGCGCAGCAGCAGGGCGACGTCATTGGCTTCCACCGTCGTCATGCGCCCGGAGATCTGCACCCGGCCGCCGCCGATCTCGCTGCGGATCACCGGGGCCGTCACGACCTCGCCCTTGCCCTTTTCGAACAACAGGATGGCCATGCGCTTGCCGACGTTCTCGCGCGTCACGTCGCGGAAGATGCGCGAGCCCTTGGCGTCCAGCGTCAGGTGCACCGCCGGCTCCTGCGTCTGGTTGTCGAAGCCCGCTTGCGCGTCCGTGAGGTTCTCGCCGGTGAGCATGACCTGCTTGCGCACGATCACCGCGCGGCCTTCGCGATCGAGGTAGCGCTCGGAGCCGAAGGGCACCGCGCCGCTGCCCACTTCGGCGGCGCGGCCTTCGGTGCTCTCGTCCACCATGCGCACTTCCAGCGTCGCCGTGCGGCCCAGGATGTCCTTGGCGCGCGAGGTGTCCTGCACGCCGGGCAGCTGCACCACGATGCGGTCCACGCCCTGCTGCTGGATCACCGGCTCGGCGACGCCGAGCTCGTTGATCCGGTTGTGCAGGGTGTGCATGTTCTGCTTGAGCGCCTGGTCCTGCACCAGGCGGGCGGCCTCGGGCTTGATGGTGCCGCGCAGCACCGTCGTGTCGCCTTCCACGGCATCGGTCACCACCAGGTCCGGGAACTGGTCGGCGATCACGTTGCGGCTCGCCTGCAGCGCCGCCGGGTCGCGAAAGCGCACCAGCACGGTCTGGTTGCTGCGCTCGATGCCCGCATGGCGGATATTCTTCTCGCGCAGCACGCTGCGCAGGTCGCCGGCGAAGGATTCGGCCTTCTTGGTCAGCGCCGCCTGCATGTCCACCTGCAGCATGAAGTGCACGCCGCCGCGCAGGTCCAGCCCCAGGTACATGGGCCGTGCGTTGATGGCCGACATCCAGGAAGGCGTCTTGGACAGCAGGTTCAGCGCCACCACGTAGGAAGCGTCGTTGGGGTCGGGGCTCAGCGCCCGCTGGATGGCGTCCTTGGCCTTCAGCTGGGTGTCGGTGCTGTCCAGGCGGACCTTGATGGAGGTCTCGTCCTGCGTCATCGACAGCGGCTTGATGCCGGCGGCGGTGAGCGCATTCTGGATGCGCGCCTGCGTCGAGGCGTCCACCTTCACGCTGCTGCGGGCGGAAGACACCTGCACGGCGGGGTCTTCGCCGAAGAAGTTGGGCAGGGTGTAGAGCACCCCGATGAGCAACGCGACCACGAGGATCGCGTACTTCCAGAGGGAATAGCGGTTCACGGCTTACTTGATGGAGCCCTTCGGCAGCACCTGGACGACCGCGGTGCGCTGGACCTGCACCTCGACGCCAGGCGCCACTTCCACGCCCAGGTGGTTGTCACCCAGCTTGGTCACGCGGCCCAGCAGGCCGCCTGCAGTGGCGACCTCGTCGCCCTTGGCGAGCGCCTCCACCATCGCGCGGTGCTCCTTTTGCCGCTTCATCTGCGGACGGATCATCACGAAGTACAGGACGACGAACATCAGCACCAGCGGCAGCAGGCTCATGAAGGAGGACTGCATGTCGCCGCCGGCGGCAGCCGGCGCCGTCTGGGCGTAGGCGGTAGAAATCAGCACGGGTGGCTCCAGGGAACGGGTTCCGGGAAAACGGGTGCCCGTGGCAGGGCCGCACGCTGGCGGCCCGTGCACGGGAGGAAAAAGGATTGTATGCGCGGCGGTTTAGGCCGCGCGGCGCTGCGGGTTGGCCCCGCGCCACTGCGCCAGCAGCGCTTCCCACTGCGGGCGGACGGCGGCCAGGTTGCGCGCCTTGACGTGCCCATAGCCGCGGATCTTCTCCGGCAGCCCGGCAATGTCCACGGCCAGGGCATGGTTGCCCGGCTGCAGGCCGGCCAGCAGCTCCTCGACGGTGCGGCGGTACTCCTCGGTCAGCGCGCGCTCGGTGCGGCGCTCCTCGGTGCGGCCGAAGACGTCCAGCGCCGTGCCGCGCAGGCCCTTGAGCTTGGCCAGCAGGCGGAACAGGTGGTAGGTCGAGGGGCCGAACTTCCTCTTCACCAGCTCGCCCTTGTCGTTGTGCTTGGACGTCAGGGGCGGCGCCAGGTGGTAGTGGATCTTGAAGTCGCCCTCGAACTGCGCTTCCACCTTCTCGCGGAAGCCGGTCTCCGCGTGCAGGCGCGCGACCTCGTATTCGTCCTTGTACGCCATCAGCCGGAACAGGCCCTTGGCCACCGTCTCGGCGAGCAAGGTCTTGCCCAGGGGCTGCTCGGCGGCGCGGACGCGCTCGACCAGCTCCTTGTACTTGCCGGCATAGGCGGCGTCCTGGTAGGCGGTGAGGAACTCCACGCGCCGGGCGATGAGCGACTCCAGCGTCTCGCGCTTCTTGAACTCGATCACCTGTGCGCCCGGCCCGCTGATGGCAGCGACCGCCTGCGGGTCGTGCGCGGCACGGCGGCCCCACTCGAAGGCCGCCTTGTTGTTGTCGACGGCTACACCGTTGAGCTCGATGGCCCGCATCAACGACTCGCGGCCGAGCGGGATCCAGCCCTTCTGCCAGGCATAGCCCAGGATCATGGGGTTGGTGTAGATCGTGTCGCCCAGCACCTTGGCGGACAGCCCGTCGGCGTCGAAGGCGGCGAGGTTGGCGTCACCCACGGCCTTGCCGATCTCCACGGCGCAGGCGTCCTGCGGATTCTCCCAGCCGGGGTTCTTCACGAAGGCGGCGGTCGGCGCGCTGTGCGAATTGAGCGCCACGCGGGTGCGCCCGGAGCGCATGCGCAGCACCGTTTCC
Organism: Ramlibacter sp.; assembly: GCA_036263715.1. GTDB lineage: Bacteria > Pseudomonadota > Gammaproteobacteria > Burkholderiales > Burkholderiaceae_C > Ramlibacter. The sequence continues at coordinate 3,690 of DATAGN010000351.1, read as the reverse complement.
TTGCCGCCCGTGACAATGGGGTCGCAGCCGAGGATCAGGTCCGCGGCGCTGACGCGCGTGGTGCGGATGTCGTCCTGCCGGTCGGCGATCAGCACGTGGCTCCAGGTGGCGCCGCCCTTTTGCGCCAGGCCCGCGGAGTCCTGCGTGACGATGCCCTTGCCTTCGATGTGCGCGGCCATGCCGAGCAGCTGGCCGATGGTGATGACGCCGGTGCCGCCGACGCCGGCGACGACGATGCCGTAGGCCTCGGTGCTCGCTGGCACCACGGGCTCGGGCAGGGCCGGACCTTCGTACGGCGACGGGCCGGCCTGCTTCTTCGCCTTGCCCTTGAGCTGGCCACCTTCGACGGTGACGAAGCTGGGACAGAAGCCCTTGAGGCAGCTCGTGTCCTTGTTGCAGGTGCTCTGGTTGATGGTGCGCTTGCGCCCGAACTCGGTCTCGAGCGGTTCCACCGACAGGCAGTTCGACTTGACGCTGCAGTCGCCGCAGCCTTCGCACACGAGGTCGTTGATCATCACGCGCACGGCGGGATCGACCATCGCGCCGCGCTTGCGGCGGCGGCGCTTCTCGGTGGCGCAGGTCTGGTCGTAGATCATGGCGGTGACGCCCTCGGTCTCGCGCAGCTCGCGCTGGACGCGATCGAGATCGTCCCGGTGGTGCACGGTCACGCCCTCGGGCAGCTTCGCGCCTTCGTACTTCTCGGGCTCGTCGGTCACCACGACCAGCTTGCGCACGCCCTCGGCCACCAGGCTGTGGGCGATCTGGTGCGGCGTGTGGCCCTCGGGCCGTTCGCCCACGGGCTGGCCGCCCGTCATGGCGACGGCGTCGTTGTAGAGGACCTTGTAGGTGATGTTCACGCCGGCGGCGATGGCCTGGCGGATGGCCAGCAGGCCGCTGTGGAAGTAGGTGCCGTCGCCGATGTTGGCGAAGATGTGCTTGTCGGTCGTGAAGGGCTGCTGGCCCACCCACGGCACGCCCTCCCCCCCCATCTGCGTGAAGCCGATGGTGGCGCGGTCCATCCAGGTCGCCATGAAGTGGCAGCCGATCCCCGCCATCGCGCGCGACCCCTCCGGCACCACCGTGGAGGTGTTGTGCGGGCAGCCGGAGCAGAACCAGGGCTGGCGGTCGCCCTTGACCTCCACCACCTGCATCGCGCGGTCCTTGGCTTCCAGGATCGCCAGCTGCGCGTCGATGCGCGCCTGCACGTCGGCATCCAGTCCCAGCTTGCGCAGCCGCTTGGCGATGGCGCGCGCGATCAGCGCCGGCGACAGGTCGGCATTCGCGCGCAGCAGCGTGTTGGCCGTGGGGTTCGGCATCGACCATTCGCCGCCGGAGCCTTCGACGTCCTCGAACTTGCCCAGCACGGTGGGGCGCACGTCGGAGCGCCAGTTGTAGAGCTCTTCCTTCAACTGGTATTCGATGACCTGGCGCTTTTCCTCGACGACGAGGATCTCGCGCAGGCCCTGGGCGAACTCGCGGGTGCCCTGCGCTTCGAGCGGCCACACCACGCCGACCTTGTGCACGCGAATGCCCAGGCGCCGGCAGGTCTCGTCGTCCAGGCCCAGGTCCAGCAAGGCCTGGCGCGTGTCGTTGTAGGCCTTGCCGCTGGCGATGATGCCGAAGCGGTCGTCGGGCGTGGCAACGACGTTGTAGTTCAGGCGGTTGGCGCGGATGTACGCGAGCGCCGCGTACCACTTGGTGTCGAACAGGCGCGCTTCCTGGTCGAGCGCACCATCCGGCCAGCGGATGTGCACGCCGCCGGGCGGCATCTGGAAGTCGGTGGGCAGCTGCACCTGCACGCGCTCGGGATCGATCACGGCGGTGGCGCTGGATTCGACGATCTCCTGGATCGTCTTCATGCCCGCCCAGACACCGGAGAAGCGGCTCATGGCGAAGGCGTGCACGCCCAGGTCCAGGATCTCCTGCACGTTCGCGGGGAAGAACACTGGCAGGCCGCAGGCCTTGAAGATGTGGTCGCTCTGGTGCGCGGCGGTGGAGCTCTTGGCCACGTGGTCGTCACCGGCGACGGCGATCACGCCGCCCCAGGGCGTGGTGCCCGCCATGTTGGCGTGCTTGAAGACGTCGGAACAGCGGTCCACGCCCGGGCCCTTGCCGTACCAGATGCCGAACACGCCGTCGAACTTGTTGGTGCCCGGCGGTGCGAAGCCCAGTTGCTGCGTGCCCCAGATCGCGGTGGCCGCGAGTTCCTCGTTCACGCCCGGCTGGAACACGATGTTCTGCGCCTGCAGGTACTGGCGCGCCTTCCACAGGGCCTGGTCGTAGCCACCCAGCGGCGAGCCGCGGTAGCCGCTGATGAAGCCGGCGGTGTTCTTGCCCACCAGCGCATCGCGTTGCCGCTGCAGCATCGGCAGCTTCACGAGCGCCTGCACGCCGCTCATGAAGGCACGGCCCACGTCGAGCGAGTACTTGTCGTCCAGCGTGACCGTCTCGAGGGCCTTGCGGATGTGTTCGGGCAGCGGTGCGTTCATGGGGCGTTGTCTCCTGCTCTCGGCGCCTTGCAATGTGACAGCGCAGTGTATGCGCGGCCGCATGAATGGATTTTGCTTTCTGTGCCCTCGTAGGGCTAGGATGCGCAAGATCCTTGCCGAGAAACACCCCAAATGGAAACGCTGGACCGATATGACATCCAAATCCTTACCGAACTGCAAGCCGACGCGCGGCTGACCAACGCCGAGCTGGCGCAGCGGGTGGGCCTCTCGGCGGCACCTTGCTGGCGCCGCGTGCGGGCGCTGGAGGAGGCCGGCTTCATCAAGGGCTATCACGCGGAGATCGACCGCCACAAGATCGGCCTGGGCGTGCTGGCGTTCGTGCGGCTGGATGCGGACCGCAACACGGGCGAGCGTACGCGCGAGATGGAAGAAGCGATCCGCAAGATCCCGGAAATCGTGAGCTGCCACTACATCAGCGGTGCGGGCACCTTCGAGCTGCAGGTGGTGTCGCGCGACCTGGACACCTTCTCGCAGTTCGCGCGCAAGGTGCTGATCAACCTGCCGAACGTGAAGGACATCCACACGAGCTTCTCGCTGGGGGAGGTGAAGGCGAGTTCGAGTTTTCCCTTGTCTCATTTGACCGAGGGGTTGGGACGAGGCGGCAGGTGAACGCAGAGGACGCAAAAGTACGCAGAGGACGCAGAGAAGAGAAAGGAAAAGTCTTCGGCTGTTTTCTCTGCGCCCTCTGCGTAACCTCTGCGCCCTCTGCGTTCACCTTCTCCGCGCGGCACTCCCCGCCGCCGCCGACCGTGACTGTCACGCCACCGTCACGCCGACGTCATCGCGCTTTCATCCGCGGTTCCTACGCTCGCGCTCTGTTCGCATTCCCAACACAGAGCAACACAAGGAACCCGATGTCCCACCTCACCGACAAGTACCGCGCCGCCTCCCGCGCCAGGAACCAGCTGCCCGACGTGCCGGGCCAGATGATGGAAGACGTGCTGAGCCACGCGCAGATGCAGCGCCGCACGCTGCTGCGCGGCAGCTTCGGCGCGAGCTTCGCCGCTGCCTTCGGCGGCAGCGCGCTGCTGACCGCCTGCGGCGGCGGCGGTGACGACGCACCCGTCGCAGCGACGCCCACGCCAGGCGCCACCGCCCTCAGCTACGACGTGAGCTTCAAGGGCATCCCCTCGTCCATGGGCAACCAGGTGGTGGTGCCCGAGGGCTACACGGTGGACGT
>DATAGN010000350.1:0-6614 GCA_036263715.1 Ramlibacter sp. | reverse complement strand
GGCATGGCCAGCGGCACGCTGAAGGTGCAGATCCTCACCGAGGGCGTGCACTCGGGCGATGCGTCCGGCCTGGTGCCTTCGAGCTTCCGCATCATGCGGCAGGTGCTCGATCGCCTGGAGGACAGCAAGACCGGTCGCCTGCTGCCGCAAAGCTTCCACTGCGAGATCCCGGCCGAACGCGTGGAGCAGGCGCGGGCCACCGCGGCCATCCTCGGTGAAGAGGTCTACAAGCGCTTCCCGTGGGCGCACGCGGACTGCGGCGGCTCCACCGCTTTCGCGCTGCCGACGACCACCGACCCGGTGCAGGCGCTGATCAACCGCACCTGGACGCCGACGCTGTCGGTCACGGGCGCCGAGGGCTTCCCGGCGCTGCAGGACGCCGGCAACGTGCTGCGTCCCTACACCGCCTTCAAGCTGTCGCTGCGCCTGCCGCCGCTGGTGGATGCGGCGCAGGCCGTGCAGGAACTCAAGACCCTGCTGGAAGACAACGCGCCCTACCAGGCCGTGGTCACCTTCGAAAGCAACGGCGGCGCCTCGGGCTGGAACGCACCGACGACGTCGCCCTGGTTCGAGCAGGCACTGAACGCTGCGTCGCTGGCGCACTTCGGCGCGCCGGTCGGCTACATCGGCCAGGGCGGTACGATCCCGTTGATGAACATGTTGAGCAAGGGCTTCCCGACCTCGCAGATGATGGTGTGCGGCGTGCTCGGCCCGCGCAGCAACGCGCATGGCCCCAACGAGTTCCTGCACGTGCCCTACGCGCGACGGCTCACCGCCGCCGTCGCCGAAGTGATGGCGCGCATGCCCTGAGAGCGTGCGAGCCATGGCGCGCACGTCGGCTCGTCCGATCGGGGCATTGACTTGACGGCGGGGCCGGCGATGATCCCCACTCGATGAGTCATCCTGGCGTCGAGTCGACGCTCTCCACTTTCACGGCCAGTGACGGCGACAACCTCGCCGTGCAGGAATGGCACCTCGCCCCTGGCGTGCGACCGCGCGCCGCGGTGCTGGTGGTGCACGGTCTCGGCGAACACGCGGGGCGCTACGACACCGTGGCGCGCGTGCTCAATGGCTGGGGCTTTTCCGTGCGCAGCTACGACCAGTACGGGCACGGCGATTCCGACGGCACCCGCGGCGGCCTGCCGCATCCCACGCGGCTGCTCGACGACCTGGCGGACCTGGTCGAAAGCACGCGGGTGCGCAATCCCGGCGTGCCCCTGATCGTGCTGGGGCACAGCCTGGGCGGGCTGGTTGCGGCCAGTTTCGTGGCGCGCACGCTGATGACGGTCGATGGGCTGGTGCTGTCCTCGCCCTGCCTGGCCACGCGCCTGTCCCCCGTGCAGAAGCTGCTGATGGCGCTGGTGCCGCGCATCGCGCCCAACCTCTCGGTGAGCAATGGCGTCGACGCGGCCCACCTCTCGCACGATGCCCGCGTGGTGCAGGCCTACCGCAGCGACCCGCGCGTGCACGACCGCATCTCGGGGCGCCTCGCGCGCTTCATCTCGGAAGAAGGCGAGCTGGTGCGCATGCGCGCGCCCGGCTGGCGGGTGCCGACGCTGCTGATGTATGCCGGCGACGACCGCCTGGTGGATCCCGAAGGCAGCCGCGCCTTCGCCGCCGCCGCGCCCGCGCCGGTGGTGCAGGCGCGCTGCTTCGATGGCATGTACCACGAGATCTTCAACGAGCTCGACCCGCAGCCCGTGTATGGGTGCTTCAAGGGGTGGTTGGACCAGCGGTTTCCGTGAGTGTTGGGGTGCCTTCGGCAACCCAACCTACGGTCGCGGCGGGGTGCTTCGTGGCTGTTGGGGTGCCTTCGGCAACCCAACCTACGCAACGCGGGCTTGGTAGGTTGGGTTGCGCGCAGCGCACCCCAACACTCACCCCGCAGCCAACCTCGCCCGCCGCTGCGACAGCCCCAGCCACAACAACCCTCCCGCGACCAGCACCAGCGGCACCAGCGAGCCCAGGTTCAACCACGTCCATCCGCGGGTCGTGACCAGCACACCGGACGCGAAGGAAGTGCAGGCGAGCGTGAGGAAGATGAAGAAGTTCAGCGCCGCCTGCGCGCGGTCCTTCTCCTCCGGCGCATAGGCGGTCAGCGACATCGTCGTCGCGCCGGTGAACAGGAAATTCCAGCCGACGCCCAGCAGGAACAGGGCGATGGCGAACTGGTGCAGCTCGATCCCGGACAGCGCCACGCCCACGCAAGCGAGGTTCAGCGCCACGCCCACGCCCATCACCGGCAGCGCACCGAAGCGCTTGATCAGGTGGCCGGTGAAGAAGCCCGGCGCGAACATGCCGATCACGTGCCACTGCAGCACGAAGGCGGCATCGCCGAAGGGCAGGCCGCACTGCTGCATCGCCAGCGGCGTCGCCGCCATCAGCAGGTTCATGACACCGTAGCCGAGCGCGCCGGCCATGGCGGCGACGAGGAACACCGGCTGCCGCATCAATTGCGCGACCGAACGGCCCACGCGCTGCGCCGACCGCATGGGCGCCGGCGGGAACTGCACGAAGGCCATGAGCCCCATCGCCAGCGCGGCGACGACCGCCAGCGCGATGTAGGCACCGGCGAACGGCGCTTCCATCCAGTTGCGCGTGCTCGCCGCGAGATTGGGCCCGACCACCGCGCCGATCAGGCCGCCCGCCATCACCAGCGACACGGCCTTCTCGCGCATGGCGGGGGCGGCCAGTTCCGCCGAGGCGAAGCGGTACAGGCCCGCATTGGCGCTGTAGTAACCGGCCAGCACGGTGCCCGCGCAGAGCAGCCAGAAGTTGCGCGTGCTGGCTGCGAAGGCGCACACGAGGCAGGAGGCCAGCGCCACCAGCAGCCCCACCTGGAACGCGGTCCTGCGCCCCAGGCGCGCCTGCGAACGCGCCACGAGCCCGGTGAACATCGCGCTGCCGACCACGTAGCCCATCACCGGCACCGTGGCCATCCAGCCGTACGGGGCGAGTGCCAGTCCGACCAGCCCGTTGATCGCGATGAAGGTGACGTTGTTGGTGAGGAAGAGGCCCTGCAGCACGGCCAGCATCCACAGGTTGCGGTTCATGCGAGGTCCTTCGCGAGTGTCAGCACGGAAAGCGCCGCCAGCGGCGCGGTCTCCGCGCGCAGCACGCGCGGGCCCAGGTGCACCGGGCGCCAGCCGCGCACCAGCGCTGCGTCTTCCTCCGAGGGCGCCAGCCCGCCTTCGGGGCCGCTCAGGAGCGTGACCGATGCGGAGCAGGGCAGCGCGGCCAGCGCCGTGGTGCCTTCACGCAAGGACAGCACCAATCCGGCTTGCTGCTGCCTTGCCAGCCACGCGGCCAACGCGTCGACCTGATGCACCAGCGGCACGCGGTTGCGGCCGCACTGCTCGCACGCGGCCACGGCGATCGCCTGCCAGTGCGCCTGCTTCTTCTGCGCGCGCTCGCCGGCCAGGCGCAGCACCGTGCGTTCGCTCACCAGCGGCTGGATGGAGGCGACGCCCAGCTCCGTCGCCTTTTCCACCAGCCAGTCCATGCGTTCGTTGGCGGGCATGCCCAGCGCCAGGTGCACGGAGACCGCGGTTTCGCATTCGACGTCGCGGTGCGCGCCGACTTCCACCCGCACTTCGGTGCGCCCCATGTGCGCGATGAGGGCGTCGTACTCACCGCCGCGGCCGTCGAAGAGAGTGATGGTTTCGCCCGGCTGCATGCGCAGCACCTGCACGTGGCGCGCGGCACCCGTGGGCAGGGCCAGTTGCAGTCCGGTCTGCAGGGTTTCGCTGCAGAAGAATCGCGGCACTAGATCCGCCCGAAAGCAAAACCCGTGACGCCGTTGCTGCCCTCGACCTGGTCGACCAGGCGCGCCAGCGGCGCGAGCTCGCGGTAACGGTTGGCCGTGGCGCGGATGTAGCCGATGAAGCGCGGCGCATCGGCCAGGTACTTCGGTTTGCCGTCGCGCAGCGTCAGGCGCGCGAAGATGCCGGCGACCTTCAGGTGGCGCTGCAGCCCCATCCACTCGACGCCGCGGTAGAACTCGCCGAAGTCCTCGCCCACCGGCAGGCCGGCCTTGCGCGCCTTCTCCCAGTAGCGCACCGTGACGTCGAGGACGAACTCCTCGTCCCAGCTCAGGAAAGCGTCGCGCATCAGGCAGGCGATGTCGTAGGTGACCGGCCCGTACACCGCATCCTGGAAGTCGAGCACGCCAATGCGCCGCTCGGACGGGTCGCCGGGCATCATCAGGTTGCGCGGCATGAAGTCGCGGTGCACGTACACCGAGGGCGCAGCCAGGTTGCGCTGCATGATCAGGCGGAACTGGCTGTCGAGCGTCTCGCGCATCTTGGCGTCGATCTCCACGTGCCGGTGCTGCTGCAGGTACCAGTCCGGGAACAGCGCCAGCTCGCGCGCGAGCAGCGCTTCGTCGTACGGCGGCAACACGCCCGGTTTGGACGCGAGCTGCCAGGCAATCAGCGCGTCGACCGCCCGCAGGTAGAGCGGCAGGTTGGCGCCGGGCTGCTGCGCATCGACCACCTCGATCATCGTCTGCGTGCCCAGGTCGTCCAGCAGCATGAAGCCGCGCGGCGCATCCCAGGCCAGCACGCGGGGCACCAGCAGGCCCGCATCGGCCATCAGGGCGGCCACCTGGACGAACGGGGCGCAATCCTCCCGCTCCGGAGGGGCGTCCATGATGATGAAGTCGCGGTCCGGGCCGGCCACCCGCAGGTAGCGGCGAAAGCTCGCGTCGGCCGAGGCGGGGCGCACCGACGCCGGCTGCAAGCCGTGCTCCGGGGCCACCTGCTGCAGCCAGACGTGGAAGGCGGCTTCGCGCCGGGGGTCGCTCCAGGCGACCGGGGAGGGGGTGGGCGCGGAATCGCTCATGGATAATCGATTCTACAAATCCAACGTGGCGGGCCCGGATGGCCGCCCGGGTCTTCATTCCCGATGCATCACCGAAGAAACAAGGCGTCCCGCGCCCGCTTTGCGCTGACCCCCGTCGCGCTCGTCACGGCTTCGCTGCTGCAGACGCTGGCCATGGCGCAGACGGACGAACCGTCGCCGCGCCTGAGGCCCAGCACGCAGCTGCGCGAGGAGATCCCGCGCGAGACGCGGCCGCAGCTGCCCACTTTCGTGGAAGGCGACCGCATCCACGGCCGCACGGACCTGGAGACCACCGTCGAAGGCAACGCGGAAATGCGCCGCGGCGACACGGTCATCCGCGCCCGCCGGCTCGAGTACAACCAGGCCACCGACCTCGCGCGTGCCATCGACGAGGTCTACATCAACAAGGCCGGCAACATCTTCACCGGCCCGCTGCTGGAGCTGCAGGTCGACGCCTTCCAGGGCTTCTTCGACCGGCCGGCCTACCGCTTCCTGCGCAACGAGGCCTACGGCCAGGCCGACCGCGTCGACTTCATCGACGAGCGCCGCAGCATCATCCGCAACGCCACGTACACCACGTGCAAGCGGCTGCCAGGGCCGAGCTGGATGCCCGAGTGGATCCTGAGGGCCGCCTCGATCTCCCTCGACGACGAGACGGAGACCGGCTACGCGGAACGCGCGGTGCTCAGCTTCTATGGCGTGCCGATCCTGCCGGTGCCGGCCATGAGCTTTCCGCTCGGCGACAAGCGCAAGTCGGGCGTGCTGCCGCCCACCATCGGCCTGGACAACAAGAACGGGCTGGAACTGACGCTGCCCTACTACTGGAACATCGCGCCCAACCGCGACGCCACCTTCTACCCGACGCTCATGACCAAGCGCGGGCTGGACATCGGCGCGGAGTTCCGCTATCTGGAGCCCGGCTACAGCGGCACGCTGCGCGGCAACTACATGCCCGCCGATCGCCTGCGCGACCGCGACCGCTGGGGCTTCATGGTGGAGCACGCGCAGCCCATCCTGCAGCTGCCCGCCCTCGGCGCGTCGACGCTCAACCTGAACATCAACCGCGTCAGCGACGACAACTACTGGCGTGACTTCTCGCGCAACTCCGCGTCGCTGACGCAGCGCCTGCTCACGCAGGACGGCTACATCACCTGGCGCTGGTTCGACATCGACCTGATCGGCCGGGTGCAGCGCTGGCAGACCCTGCAGGACCCGGACGCACCGATCGCGCCGCCCTACAACCGCTCCCCGGAGATCACCGCGCGCCAGACGCGCACCAACCAGTTCGGCCTGGGCATCGACACCTACGTCGAGGCGGACTACACGCACTTCACGCACGAGATCACCGACTTCCTGCGCACCCGCTTCCGGGGCAGCGCCTTCCTGGACGACCCCAATGCGCACCGCAGCTACCTGCTGGCGCAGGTGAGCCGGCCGTGGCAGGCCCCGGGCTGGTTCGTGATCCCCAAGGCGCAGGTCCACACGCGCTATTACAACTTCGAATCGCGCACGACCACGGGCCTGAACAACGCCAGCGTGACGGTGCCGACCTTCAGCCTCGATTCGGGGCTGGTGCTGGAGCGCAACGCCAGCTACTTCGGCCGCAACTTCCTGCAGACCCTGGAGCCGCGCGCCTTCTACGTCTACACGCCTTATCGCGACCAGAGCCGGCTGCCCAACTACGACTCGGGCTACAACGACTTCAACTTCGCCACCATCTACACCGAGAACTCCTTCGGCGGCCACGACCGCATCTCGGACAACAACCTGCT
>DATAGN010000349.1:0-2493 GCA_036263715.1 Ramlibacter sp. | reverse complement strand
TCGCCGCTGCGCCCCCTGCCCAACCTGATCTTCGCCAGTCGGTGGCTGCAGCTGCCGCTTTACCTGGGCCTGATCGCCGCGCAGGCGGTGTACGTGGTGCACTTCCTGCTGGAACTCTGGTACCTGGTGCTCGCCGCCATGGGCAACACCTCGGCCCTGCAGCACCTGATCGACGGCATCGGCTACAAGGCCGGGGGCGCGGTCACCGGGCTGAACGAGACCATCATCATGCTGGTGGTGCTGGCCCTGATCGACGTGGTGATGATCTCCAACCTGCTGATCATGGTCATCGTCGGCGGCTACGAGACCTTCGTGAGCCGCATGAACCTGCAAGGCCACCCGGACCAGCCCGAGTGGCTGAGCCACGTGAACGCCTCGGTGCTGAAGGTGAAGCTGGCCACCGCCATCATCGGCATCTCGTCGATCCACCTGCTCAAGACCTTCATCAACGCCGACAACTATTCGGACAAGGTGCTGATCGCGCAGACGGTGATCCACATCGCCTTCCTGCTGTCGGCGATGGCGATCGCGTACACCGACCGGCTGATGGCGCCGGTGCCGCACGGGAACAGCGAGCAGCTTTGAAGCCCTGGATCCCCGCCTGCGCGGGGATGACGCTGGCTAGACCATCTGCTCCGGCCGCACCCACTGGTCGAACTGCTCGCCAGTGAGGTGCCCCGAGGCGATCGCCGCTTCGCGCAGGCTGGTGCCTTCCTTGTGCGCCTTCTTGGCGATGAAGGCCGCCTTGTCGTAGCCGATGTGCGGATTGAGCGCGGTCACCAGCATCAGCGAGCGATCCACCAGCTCCTGGATGCGTTCGCGGTTCGGCTCGATGCCGACGGCGCAGTGGTCGTTGAAACTGCGCATGCCGTCGGCCAGCAGGCGCACGCTTTGCAGGAAGTTGTGCGCGATCATGGGCCGAAAGACGTTCAGCTCGAAGTTGCCCGAGGCACCGCCGAAGTTGATCGCGACGTCGTTGCCGAACACCTGGCAGCACAGCATGGTCATCGCCTCGCTCTGCGTCGGGTTCACCTTGCCCGGCATGATGGACGAGCCCGGCTCGTTCTCGGGAATGCTGATCTCGCCGATGCCGCTGCGGGGACCGCTGGCCAGCCAGCGCACGTCGTTGGCGATCTTCATCAGGCTGGCGGCCAGCGTCTTGAGCGCGCCGTGCGCATGCACCAGCGCATCGGCGGCCGCCATCACCTCGAACTTGTTGTTGGCCGTGACCACGGGCAGCCCCGTCAGCCGCGCGAGTTCCTCGGCGACCTTCTCCGCGTAGCCTTTCGGCGCGTTCAGGCCGGTGCCCACGGCGGTGCCGCCCAGCGCCAGCTCGCACAGGTGCGGCAATGCGGCATGCAGGTGGCGGTCCGCCTGTTCCAGCTGCGCCACGTAGCCCGAGAACTCCTGGCCCAGCGTGAGCGGCGTCGCATCCTGCAGGTGCGTGCGGCCGATCTTCACGATGTCGCGGAACTCGCCGGACTTGCGCGCCAGCGTGTCCTTCAGCCGCGCCAGCGATGGCAGCAGCCGGCCCTTGATCGCATCCACAGCAGCCAGGTGCATGGCCGTGGGGTAGACGTCGTTGGACGACTGGCTCTTGTTGACGTCGTCGTTGGGATGGATCTTGCGCCCTTCGCCGCGCGTACCGCCAATCAGCTCGCTCGCGCGATTGGCCAGCACCTCGTTGACGTTCATGTTGGTCTGCGTGCCCGACCCCGTCTGCCACACCACCAGCGGAAACTCCGCATCGTGCTTGCCGGCGAGCACTTCGTCGGCGGCCGCCACGATGGCCGCGGCCTTCTGCTGGTCCAGCAGCCCGAGCAGGTGGTTCACGACGGCGGACGAGCGCTTGATCTGCGCCAGCGCCCGGATGATCTCCTGCGGCTGACGCTCGCCGGAGATGTCGAAGTTCTGCAGCGAGCGCTGCGTCTGCGCCCCCCAGAGGCGATCCGCGGGCACCTGGATGGGCCCGAAGGTGTCGTGTTCGATGCGGGAGCTCATGCCGCCCACCCTAGCAGCTTTGTTAAAAACTGTGTTGCCGCGACACCACTGGCAGCGGCTTGCGCGAGCCTGCCTCGCTATAGTGCAAGCGCGACCGTGCGACCACGCGCGGCGCGGCGCGGCGACATGGCCGCGCGCCTGGGGAGACGTCGATGGTGAAAACGTTTTTTGCACCCGCTTTCTGGGTGCTCGGCCGACTGACTTTCGTGGGCGGCCACCTGCTGGCCGGCGGCGCGTTCCTGTTGCCGCTCGGGCTGGCGCTGTTCCCGCCGGGAGAGCGCGACGTGCTGCTGCCGGTAACGATCGCGCTGGCCCTGCTCGCGCTGTACCTGCTGGTGGGCATGGCGCTGTTCATGTCGTACGGCATCGAACGGCTGGTGCGCCTGACCGACCGCATCGCCAGCGGCGAGCTGGTGACCACCGCGAGTCGCCGCGCCGCCGAGAGCGACCGGCACGACTCGGCGCGCCTGTGGGCGTCGGTCATCCGCATGA
>DATAGN010000348.1:0-9734 GCA_036263715.1 Ramlibacter sp. | reverse complement strand
GAGGCGCGCCGGGTCACGTCGAACCGGTCGGCGGTCTCGCCCCAGCGCCGCGGGTCGCGGTTGGCCGAGCCGATCTGCACGCAGACTTTCTGCTCGTTGCCCATCTTCACGCCGGCAACTTCGACCTCGCGCGTGGTCGTGCGGTAGAAGGAGTGGAAGGTGCTCTCGTAGCGCAGCACCTCCTCGAGCGCCTGCCGCGCCATCGCGGGATTGGCGTGCACCAGCGCCCACTGGTCGGGGTGGCGCGCGAAGGACACGATCGCGTTGCAGAGCGTGAACACCGTGGTGTCGAGGCCGGCGGACAGCAGCGTGCGCACCAGCATCGGCGCCTCGTCCGGCTCGATCTGCCCCTCGTCGGCGGCCTGGTACAGGCGGGCGCCGAATCCGTCGGGCGTGAGGTTCTCGCGCTTGCATACCTCGGCGATCCAGTCGATCGCACCGGCCTGCGCCTTGGCCAGGCAGGCCTTGAAGCGCTCGTTGACCGGCCCGAATGCGTTGAAGACCATGTCCCCGTAGGGCAGCAGGTACTGCTCGCGGCCTTCGCGCGGAATGCCCACGGCATCGGCGAACACGCGCAGCGGGTAGGCCTCGCACAGGTCGGTGACCGCGTCGAAGCGGCCCTTGGCCAGCAGCCGGTCCACCAGCTGCTCCGCCTCGCGCTCGAAGACCGGGCGCAGCTTGTTGATGGATGCGGGGGCCAGCAGTCCACCCACCACCTTGCGCGTGCGCGCATGCATCGGCGGATCGACCTCCAGGATGATGCTGGGCTTGCGCCAGGGGGTTTCCGTATGGAAGTTCGCGAGCCCCACGCCGGCGCTGGAGCAGAAGGTCACCGGGTCGCGCAGCACCGCGTCGATCTCCGCGTGCCGCGCGATGCCGTACGCCTGGTAGCGCGACAGGTAGAACACGGGCCCGAGCTCGCGCAAGTGCTCGTAGTGCGGGTACGGGTCGTCGAGCACCCAGTCGGCATAGGGATCGAAATCGGTGACGGGCGCGTTGACCGCGGGCCGGTCCAGCTGCTCTGTGCTGTCCATGGGGTTCCTTGTCTCCAGGGGCGCGCTCGTGCGACGCACTTCCCTACACCCGGAGTCTCGGACACGCCTTGAGCAGGGTCAACGAATTCGAATACATTGTGCGCATACCGAACTCGCGGCGCGCAAGTGTGAGAACCAACGAAGCAGGCACGGCACAGCCGAAGGAAGACGGCGAGTACGTGATGGGCCTGGAAAAGGGCCTGGCCATCGTCGAGGCCTTCGGCCTGCTGCGGGGCGCCGGCACCCTGACGGAGATCGCGGAGGTGACGGGCCACACCAAGGCCTCCGTGCGGCGCTGCCTGCTGACCTTGTGCAAGCTGGGCTATGCCGCGCAGGACGGCCGGCAGTTCCGCCTGGCCTCGCGCGCCCTGCGCCTCGGGCACGCCTATGTCGCCTCGAATGCGCTCACCAAGGTGGCGCAGCCGATCCTGGAGATGACGAGCGAGCGCACGAAGGAGTCCGCGTCCATCGCCGTGCTCGATTCGCAGGACGTCGTCTTCGTCGCCCGCTCCACCCACCGGCGCAGCCTGTCCAGCGGCCTGGGCGTCGGCGCGCGCCTGCCCGCCTACTGCAGCGCCACGGGCCGCGTGCTGCTGTCGGCAGAGGCGAAGGAGCACGTCAAGTTCATCCTCAACCGCATGGCCCGTCCGGCGCTCACGCCGCACACGCGCACCGCGGTGCGCGAGGTGCTGCAGGAGATCGAGCACGTGCGAACGCGCGGATATGCCGTGTGCGACGAGGAACTCGAGATCGGGCTGCGCTCCATCGCCGTGCCGATCCGCACCGGCCGCGGCGAGCTCGTCGCCGCGCTCAGCCTTTCCGTCGCCACCAATCGCATGAGCCGCGACGAGGTCATCGACAAGTTGCTGCCGGAGCTGGAGATGGCGCGGCGGACTTTTGCGACCTTGCTGTGACACTGCGCCTGGGGGTTGTGCCTCGCCCCGGACCCAGATGGGGCAACCCGCCTGGGCGAATGTCCCCCGCCGTGGGCTGAAGCCCGCGGCTCCTCCTTTACTTCGCCCAGGCGGGTCGCCCCATCCGGGTCCTCCATCGCGTACACAACGCCTACAGGCGCAGTCTCGTCGTCCCGACGTGTGGGTGTTGGGAAACTGCGGTCATTCGAGCGTGCTGCGCGATCCCGTCCCACCATCGGTCGTGCGCGGGCTGCGCCTGCGCTGATGATGACGCGTGAGTGATCGCAGCCCCGGAGGGTCAGGGTGGGGCGGTGACTCGTCCTGAATTGGGTTGACACCTTTCTGGTCACCAGAAAGGAAGCTCAATGTCCGAGTGGTTCAGGAAACACAGAGCGACTACACGCTGGCATTCAAGCTGACGGTCGTAGAACAAATTGAGCGGGGCGAACTGAAGCCCGCGCAGGCCAAGGATCGGTACGGGATCCAGGGCTCCTCGGGACCTCGAGCTGCAACTCAGGGAAGCGCAGCAAAAGGCAGCTTTCTTCGAAGCGGTCGTGGGCGTGCTCAAGCGCGACTACGGCGTCCAAATCGGGAAAAAGCCTGTGGGCAGGTGGTCGCGGAAAAGCTCGTCGAAGGGCTGACGATCGCGAGATTCAAGTTCCAGGCCGGATCGGCGTCCAAAGCCAGTCGAGGCAGCGGTAGAAGTCCTCGTCACCGCGCTCGCTCCATTGCTGGCTGCGCACTTCGGCGTCGACGCCGTCGCAATGGAAGGTCTCCCACAAGGCACGCGACTCCAGCTGCACGCGCGCCGTGCGCAGGAAGCGCACGCGCTGAAGGCGCTGGAAGGCCGCCGCGTAGTCGTCGCCCTGCTCCTGCAGGATCTGCGCGAGCGTGGCTGCGTCTTCGATCGCCATGCCCGCGCCCTGCGCCACGGATTGCAGCGTCGCATGCGCCGCGTCGCCCAGCAGCGTGACGCGCCCGTCCGCCCAGCAGCGGATCGGGTCGCGGTCGGCGATCGCCCAGCGCCGCTCGAGGCTGACGCGTCCGATCACCTCGCGGGCTTCGGGCTGCGCCGCCGCCATCACCCCGGCCAGGTACTCGCGGTAAGCGACGCTGTCGGTGTCCACGCCGGGCGGCACGCGCACGACGACCACGATGTTCAGTTCGGTGCGGTTGCGCAGCGGGTAGTAGATGACGTGGAAGCCCGCACCGGACCACATCGTCACGCCTTCGCGGGCGCGCGCGAGCCGCGGCGCCTCGGCCATCGGCACGATGGTGCGGTGCGCCACGTAGCCGGTGTCGCGCGGCACGTCTCCGGGATGCATCTGCGCGCGCAGGCGCGAACGAAGGCCGTCGGCGGCGATGACGGCCGCGCCCTCGATCTCGCGTCCGTCGGCAGCCACCACGGCCACCCGCTCGCCTTCCTGCACGTAGCCGGTGACGGTGGTGGACTGGTTCAGTGCGATGTTGGGGTACTGGCGGCAAGCGGCCAGCAGCAGTTCGTGCAGGTCGACGCGGTGGATCGCGATGTACTTCGAGCCGCCGTAGCGGCGCGCGAATTCCGGCGTGCGCAGCGGAATGTGCCCGAGCCGCTGGCCGTGGTAGAGGTCGTACCAGGTGATGTCGGTGGGCAGGTAGGCCTTGGCCAGCGTCGGCTCGCGCACGCCCAGGCGTTCGAGCATCGGCAGCACGTTGGGGCCGATCTGCACGCCGTAGCCGATGGCGCCGATCTGGTCGGCCTGTTCCAGCAGCGACACGCGGCGGCCCTGCCGGCCCAGCGCCAGCGCCGTGGCCACGCCGCCGACACCACCGCCGACGACAATGAGGGGAAGATCCTGGCTCACTCCACGGCCTCCTGGCGGTAGTACAGGGCAAAGCGCATCAGCTGTTCGTCGCTGATGCTGCACACCAGGCTGTCCTCGTGCGGCTGGTGCTCGGTGCGCGTCCAGCCCGGAACCGCGATCACGTCGCCGAA
This sequence comes from Ramlibacter sp., assembly GCA_036263715.1. GTDB lineage: Bacteria > Pseudomonadota > Gammaproteobacteria > Burkholderiales > Burkholderiaceae_C > Ramlibacter. The sequence continues at coordinate 5,811 of DATAGN010000348.1, read as the reverse complement.
GGACCAGTCCATGCGCTGCTCGCCCACCCAGCTGCTGCCGCTGCCCTGCAGCACGACATACACGCTGTTGGGCGTGTGGCGCTGCGGCCGCGAGCGCCAGCCCTTCTTCCAGCCGTGGACCTTCAGGGTCAGCGTCGGCATGGAGTTCGCCGTGTCCAGCAGGATGGTGCGGCCGAAGAAACCGTCGGTGTCCTCCGGCGCTTCCTGCAGCTCGCGCGCGATGTCCGCGCGGGCAAAGCGCATCGGCGAACGCGGGGAGTCGTTGGTGACCGGCTCCCAGCGCTGCGGATGCGGGTGGTAGAACATCGGCTCCAGCAGGTGCGTCAGCGGCACGTCCAGGCCGTCGAGCCAGAAGGCCTGCTCGCTGCCTTCATGGCCGTGGCCGTGCCAGCAGCCGCCGGGCGTCAGCACGATGTCGCCGCTGTCCATCGGGTGCTTGTGGCCGTTGACGACGGAGTAGGCGCCGTTGGACTCCAGCAGCACGCGCATGGCGTGCGGCGCGTGCCGGTGCGACATCGCCTTCTCGCCGGGCAGCATCGTCTGGTAGGCGCAGATGATGGTGCGCAGCGTCGAAAAGTCGTTGCCCTCGATCGGGTTGCGCAAGATGAAGTTGCGCCGCTCGGCCACATCGGTGCTGAGCGCCTTGCCGGCGGCCACCATCAGTTCGCGCGCCTGCACGTACTTCCACTGGTGCGGCACGAACACGCTCTTCATGTCCTTCCACAGCAGCGGGACCTCGCGCCGGATCCACCCCGGGCTCATGCTCAGCGACGCGATCGTCGCCTCCAGCGCCGGCAGGCTGCCGACGTCGAGTTCGCGCACCATGCCTTCTCTCATCGCGTTTGCTCCTTGGCGGACCTCACGTCTATTCGGCGCGGATGCCCTGCACTTTCACCACCTGCGCCCACCTTGCGGCGTCGGCCACCGTCAGGTCCCGCAACTCGGCGGGCGTGCTGCTGGTCGCCTCCACGCCCCCTGCCGCCAGCTTCTCCCGCGCCTCGGGCGACTGCAGGATCTGGCGCAGCTCCGCATTGAGCCTGGCCACCAGATCATCGGGCATCCCGGCCGGGCCGTAGATACCGTACCAGGCCGGCACGTTCATGTCGGCGATGCCCTGCTCCTTCAGCGTCGGCAGGTCGGGCACCGAGGCCTGGCGCTTGTCGCTACCGATCGCCAGGGGCACGACTCTACCCGTCTTGATGTGGGCCAGCGCGAACGTCTCCGGCAGGAACATGGCGTCGACCTGCCCCGCCAGCAGCGCCGTGACCGCCGGGCCCGAGCCGTTGAAGGGGATGTGGAGCATGCTCGTGCGCGTCCTGATCTTCAGCAGCTCCATCACCAGGTGATGCAGCGTGCCGACGCCGGGCGAGCCGTAGTTGATCTTGCCGGGCGCGCGCCGGGCCGCCTGGATGAGGTCCTCGGTCCTGCGAAAGCCCGATTGCGCGCTCGCCACCAGCAGCATCTGCGTCCAGCCGGACATGGTGATGGGCGTCAGGTCCTTCAGGGGATCGAAGTTGGCCTTGGGATACAGCGCGCGATTGATCACCATCGTGTTGGTGGTGATCAGCAGCGTGGAGCCGTTGGGCGCGGAGCGCACCACCGCCTCGGTGCCGATCATGGAGGCGGCCCCGAGCCGGTTCTCCACCACCACCGGCCGGCCGAGCCGCTCGCCGAGGGCGACACCCACCGTGCGCGCCGTGGTGTCCGACCCCGTGCCCGGGCTGTAAGGGATGATGAAGCGGATCGGTCCCGCGCCTGCCTGGGCCAGCGCACGGCTGCCCGCCAGCGGGGCCAGCAGCGCCAGCGAGGCGTGGCCGAAGCGGCGTCTGTTCATTTCCATGGGGGTCCTTGTGGTGCTCGCCATCAGGTGATGGCGGCGGCGTGCCGCACGCTCGCGATCATCGAAGTATTCATCAGGTGCTGTTTCGCGCGCAGCGGGTCCGCGGCGATGGCACGGATTTCGTCCAGCCGCTGCCGGCGCACGACCGGGTCGCGCTCCTCGAGCAGCTGCTTGTTGCGGATCGATTGCGCCTGCACATAGTCGATGTTGGCCGAGCGGCGCTGCCGGTCGTACAGGTCCAGCAGCGCCTGCGGGGCGCCATCGAGGATCACCTCGCTGAGCTTGTCAGCGAGGTTGAATGCATCATGCAGGCCGGAGTTGAGCCCCATGCCGCCGATCGGGTTGTTCACGTGGGCCGCGTCGCCGGCCAGCAGCACGCGGCCTTCGCGGAAGGTGCTCGCCACGCGCTGGTGCACGCGGTAGACGCCGCGGTACATGACCTCGTACTCGACGTCCGGTGAGAGGAAGTTCCTGATGCGCGATTGCACGTAGTCGTCGCTGAGCGCCGTTTCGTCGGCGGTTTCGGGCGCGACCGGAAAAGCCAGCCGCCAGATGCCGGGGGGCCCATCGTGGGGCTGCTTGAACACGCCGCAGAACTCCTGCGGATCCGCGATGTACGCGCTGCCCGTCAGGCCGTACTGGAACAGGTCGTGCGGCGTGGCGAACACCAGGAAGCGCTCGGGCCAGGTGAAGCCGGGAAACTGCACGCTCGTGCCCTTGCGCACGGTGCTGCGGATGCCGTCGCCTGCAACGAGGTAGCGGCCGCGGACCGCACCCGCGCCCTCGGGCCCTTCGAAGTGCACCTCCACGCCATCTGCGTCCTGCGCGTGCCCCGTCACCTTGGTGTTGAACAGCACGGTGGCCTTCGGCTCCTTCTTCAAGGCGGCACAGGCAAGGTCCGACAGCTTGTACTGCTCGCAGTTGAAGCGGAACGGATAGCGGGTCTCATCCGCCAGCAGCCCGAGGTCGAACTCGCCGAGGATGCCCTCCTGGCGATCGCGGAACTGCCACACAGGCACGCGGATGCCCATCGCGAGCAGGTCCGCCGCAAGGCCGACCGATTCAAGCATCTCCAGGGTGGGCGGATGGAAGGTGCCGGCGCGCTGGTCCCTGGGCACCCCGTCCGCGGCCTCGAACAGCACGACCGGGATGCCGCGCCTGGCGAGCACCAGCGCGGTGAGCAGGCCCACCGGGCCGCCACCGGCCACGACAACTGAAGTTTCCATCGTCTCCCCAACAACTGGGACGCCCTGCGCGGGCGATCGGCGCGATCGTAGGGATGCGAGACTTGCGTGTCTAATGATATCGACGCCCTGATTCTTGTCGTTTTGGTTATGGACTGGACCCAACGCCTCCGCATCCGCCAGCTGTCGGTGCTGGTCACCTTGTACGAGTCGCGCAGCATGACCGCGGCGGCGAGCGCCGTGGGCATGAGCCAGCCGGCCTTGTCCAAGTGGCTCGCCGAACTCGAGGCCAACCTCGGCGCGAAGCTCTTCGCGCGCACCACCCGCGGCTTGCATCCCACGCCGGTGTGCGATGCCTTCGTGATCCACGCGCGCGCGGTGCTCGGCGAAATGGAGCGCTCCCGCTCTGTGGTGGAGCTGCTCGCGCAGGGCGCCGTGGCATCCCTGGCCATCGGCACGACCCCACCGGCGGCCACCATGTTGCTGCCGCGCGCGGTGCATGCCTTCCGCGCCGCGCATCCGAAAGTGCACCTGTTCATCCAGGAGAACACGCTCGAGACGCTGCTGCCGCTGCTGCGCAGCGGCCGACTGGACTTCGTGGTGCAGCGCATCGACCGCCCCCTGCTCGATGCGAGCATCCGCTATGACCTGCTGTACCAGGAAGAGATCCGCGTGGTGGTCGGCCGCAAGCACCCGCTGGCGCGCAAGCGCACCGTCGACTGGGAGGCGATCGGCAGCGCCTCGTGGATCGGTCCTGCGCCGGGAAGCCCGCTGCGCGGCGAGCTGGAACACGAACTCGCGCTGGCCGGGCAGGCGCCTCCGCGCTACGAGGTGGAGACCTCGTCGATCCTGGTGATCGTGAGCCTGCTGCAGGAGGGCACGCTGGTGGGCGCGATGTCGGCGCGCATGGCGGAGTACTTCCACGACGCCGGCCAGGTGGCGATCCTGCCCCTGGCTTACCAGCGGCGCTCGGGCATCGGCGTGCTGCGTTTGCGGGATGCACCGGTGACGGCGCATCGCAAGGCGTTCTTCGAGGTGCTCAAGCAGGCGGGGCGGGAGATGGCGTGAGCAAGGCATCGCCGTCCGGTGATGGACAAGGGCAGCCCGGTGCACCTACGATCGGCTCGTCATTGCGAGGAGAACGAGATGGGGATCAGGATTTCGCAGCGCCGATTCGTCGTGGCCCTGCCGCTGGTGGCGGCCCTGCATGCTTGCGGCGGCGGCGGCTCTGGCACCGACGATGCGTTCGCGCCGCCCGCGGCGAGCTTCGCAGTCTCCGGCCAGGCCCAGAAGGGCCCGCTGATGTTCGGCTCGTGGGTGTGGGTCTCCGAACTGGACAAGGACTTGAATCCCACGGGCAAGACCTACGTATCCCAGATCACGGACCACGTCGGCAACTTCACTGTGTCTTCATCGGTAGGCAGCAACGTCGTGCAACTGGTGGCGACGGGCTACTACGTCGACGAGCTCACCGGCAGCCTGTCGACGGCACCCGTCACCCTGTCCGCCATCGCCGACCTGCGGGTGGACGCAACGCCCACCATCAATGTGCTCACGACATTGCAGGCGCCACGCATCAAGGCGCTGATGCGATCCGGCAAGAACTACGAAGACGCCAATGCACAGAGCCAGGCCGAGGTGCTTGCGGCATTCGGCATCGACGTGGCGAAGATCACGGGGATGCAATCCCTGTACGCCATGAGCATCAACGGCAGCGCCGACCAGGACTCCGCCCTGCTGGCCGCCACGGCGGTGCTGTCGAAGATGGCCAGCAACGCGGCACTGGTGAGCGGCAGCTCGCAGGCGGCGGAGATTTCGCACCTGCTCGGGCAGATGGGTTCCGAAATCGCGGGCAGCGGGCAGATCACCACTGGCGCGATCACCACCGCACGCCGCACGGCTTCGACACAGCTTGACTTGAAGGCCGTGCGTACCAACATCGAGGCGTACTATGCGCGGCAGGGCATCAGCCTGACGGCTGCAAAATTCGAGGAGTGGGTGGACCACGATGGATCAGGGGTGCTGCCGCGCAGGCTGCTGCCCGTGACCGGCTTGGCGTTCGCGGACTTCGTGCAGATCGAGGCCAATGGCACGTACACGTCGGCGCCGGCGACCATCTCCGGCTTGCCGCAGGGGGTGGCGGCGCCTATCTCCGTCTCGGCGGAGGCGACGATCGTCAAGAACGGCACGGCCCTGGCCGCGGGCGCGACCGCATCGGTCGTGAACGGCGACACCGTCGCCATCCGCCGCGTATCGCCCCCAGGCTTCGGCCAGAGTGCGACGTCGTCGATCACGGTGGGTACCACGACGGCGACCTGGAAGCTGACCACGCGCGGCATGCCTGCGGTGAGCTACGCCGCGCTCGAAACGGGTGCCTATTACGGGCCCTCCTACGACCTGCAGGCGTATGCGGTACCGGTCAAGCCCGCGGCCACCATGACGGTGCACTACGCGGGCATGCTCATCCCCTCCGACCTCTCGAATCCCGTTGCAAGCATTGCCATCCATGCCGACACCGGGGGAGCGCCAGGCGCTGCGCTGGCGACGAGTACCGCGCTGAGGAGCTACTTCGACGAGGCATTCCTCAAGGCAGCGGGCTTCGGCCGCTCGGGCGATTCGGTCGTGACCAACCCTCGCCTCTTCGCCCAGGCAAGCTTCGGCGCCGGCGGCGTGACGCTGGAGGCGAACACACTTTACTGGGTGGTGCTCCGCTATCCGAACGTGATCCCGCGGCCCTTCCCCGCCGCACGTCCGGCCGGGACACTCCCTGGGGTGCGCATCACATCG
>DATAGN010000347.1:0-11708 GCA_036263715.1 Ramlibacter sp. | reverse complement strand
GTGGTCATCTCCAGGCCGCCGGGAATCGTCATCGTCGACGCGTAGACGGACTCGTTGGCGTCCTGGCCTTCGGCATGCACGGCCTCGTGCAGCACAAAGCCGCGCTCGGTCTGCACCGGCCCTCCCTGCAGCACGGGGGTGCGGGCGAGTTCGTCGCGGCCCAGCGGCAGGTCGACCTTCTCGAACAGGTTCCTCAGGTTGATGTCGGTGGGCTTGTTGATCACCAGCCCGAGTGCCCCCTTGGGGCTGTGCTCGCACAGGTACACCACGGAACGCGCGAACGACGCGTCCTGCAGCCCCGGCATGGCGATCAGGAAGTGGTGCGTCAGGTTCATCGAATCGGCCTCGTGCGGCATGGGGTAGATTTTAAGTGGATGGACCCGACCTATGCCTCGGCCCTGATGTGGTTCCGGCGCGACCTGCGCGCCGGGGACAACGCGGCCTTCTACCATGCGCTGAAAACGGCCCGCGCCGTGCATGGTGCCTTCGTCTTCGACACGGTGATCCTCGGGGCCCTGCCTCGGCAGGATCGTCGGGTGGAATTCATCCGTGGCAGCGCCGAGGCGCTGGACGGTGACCTGCGCGCACTGGGCGGTCCGGGGACCGGGCTCCTGTGCGTGCACGGCAATCCCGTGGAGGAGATTCCGCGACTCGCGCAGGCGCTGGACGTGCAGGCGGTGTTCGCCAACCACGACGACGATCCCTATGCGCTTGCACGCGACGCCCTGGTGCGTGAACGGCTGGCGGCCGCCGGCATCGCCCTGCACACCTCCAAGGACCACGTCATCTTCGAGCGCGACGAGGTGCTCACGCAGGCAGGCAAGCCCTACTCGGTCTTCACGCCTTACAGCCGGGCCTGGCTCGCGAAGCTGGACGATTTCTATGTGATGGCGTATCCGGTGGAGCGGTATGCAGCGCACCTGGCACCGCGGCCAAACGGCATGCCAACCGGCGTTCCTTCCCTGGTCGCGCTGGGCTTCGGGAGCGTGGATGCACCCGTGCAGCCCGGATCCGCCGGCGCCGCGCAATCCCTGCGGGCATTTCTCGCCCGCATCGACGATTACGCCACCGCGCGTGACCTGCCGGCCCTGGACGGCACCAGCGGCCTGAGCGTGCACCTGCGCTTCGGCACCGTGTCGATTCGCCAGCTGGCGGCACTGGCGCGTTCGCGGGAAGGAGCCGGCGCGCAGACCTGGCTGAAGGAGCTGGTGTGGCGCGACTTCTACCAGCAGGTGCTCGCGAACTTCCCGCACGTCGGCCGGGGCGAGAGCTTCCGGCCCGAGTACGACCGCATCGCGTGGGAGCAAGGTGCGCTGGCCGATGAACGCTTCGCTGCCTGGTGCGAGGGGCGCACGGGCTACCCGCTGGTCGACGCGGCAATGCTGCAGTTGAACACCACCGGCTTCATGCACAACCGCCTGCGCATGGTGACCGCCAGCTTCCTGTGCAAGGACCTGGGGCTGGACTGGCGCCGGGGCGAGCGCTACTTCGCCGAAAAGCTGAACGACTACGAGCTCGCCTCCAACAACGGCGGCTGGCAGTGGGCGAGTTCCTCGGGTTGCGATGCGCAGCCGTATTTCCGCATCTTCAATCCCGTGAGCCAGGGCGAGCGCTTCGACCCGGACGGCGCCTTCGTGCGGCAATGGCTGCCGCAGCTTGCGAAGCTGCCAAAGAAGTTCGTCCATGCGCCGTGGACCGCGCGGCCGGCCGACCTGGAGGGGGCCGGGCTCGGCCTGGGGCGCGACTATCCCCTGCCGATCGTCGACCATGCGCAGGCGCGCCAGGAGACCCTGAACCGCTACGCCGTGATCAAGCCGGCCTGAGCGCGCCGCGGGCGGGTGTGTTCACCACCGCAAGGCGCGCCGGCCCACGGCCGCGCCCAGTGCCGCGGGGATCAGCATGCCGACGACGTACCAGGCGCCCAGGAACGGGGCGGCGAGTTCGGGGCAGTGGAAGGCGTACGCAAAGGCCGCCGCCGCGCCGGCGAACAGCCCGGCGGCCGCCCCGGCCTGCGGCAAGCGTGTGGGCGCCAGTCCCCGCAACGCGCGCAATGCCAGCCAGAGCACCGGAAGCGACAGCAGCCCGATGCTCAGGAGGCACTCGCGCCAAGTGTCTCCCAGCAGCAGGGGCACGCGCTCGGGCCCTGGCACCTGCGCCAGGACCAGCGCGCCCGCCAGCGCCATCAGCAGCAGCGGCAGCACGGCGGCAGCACCTGCGCCGCGCGTGCGCATGCCGGGATGGGCCAGGCGAAGCAGCAGCGAGCAGCCTGCGATGGCCACGACCGCCGGGATGCCCAGCTTGATCCAGAACATCGGCAGGTGGAGCGCGACGGCGAGGTCGGGACGCGGCCCCAGCACCACGACCATCAGCACCAGGGCGACACCGACGCCCGCGCACAGCTGCGTCAGGAAGCGGCGGTCGGCCCGTGCCGCGTCGACAGGTTGCGTACGGGCGGCCAGCGTGGCGATCAGTTCGTCGGTTTTCACGGTTCCCTCCGGAAGCGCGCCACCAGCGCCTTGAGCGTGCGATGCACGCCGACTTTCACGGACGCCTCGGAGACGCCCGTGACGCGAGCGGTCTCGGCAACCGAGACGCCGGCCAGCTTGACCATGACCAGCATCCGGCGCTGCGGCTCGGGCACCTCCTGCAGGATCTGCTCCAGGTCGCGGCGCGCGTCGAAGGCATCCGCATCCGAGAACGCGAAGATCGCCGACTCCTCGTCCAGCGGATCGTTCAGGGCGCCGTTGCGCGCATGGGCCCGCAGGAAATCGACCATCTTGTAGCGCGCGATCGTGTGCACCCAGGCGGTCAGCGGCTGGTCGGCGTGATAGGTGTGGCGGCCGTTGTGGATCGCCAGCAGGGTTTCCTGCACGAGGTCTTCGACATCGTCGGGCCAGCGGGCCATGCGACGCCGGAAGAAAGCGCGCAGGTGCGCGCTCAGCGCCGCCAGGAATTCCCGATAGCGCACGGCATCGCCTTCCTGCGCGGCGATGAACTGCGCGCGCAGGCGAACTTCGGCGGATTCGTTGCGGTCCATGGAGGCCGTCCCCGGGGCGCGCGGCTTGGCAGCCGGCGCGACGCGACGGGGCATTGTGCATGCACCCATCACCGCAGCCAAGACCACCCCCTGCGCGCGAGCCAGTGGTCGAGGGAGAAAACGCCCGCACCTTGCGCCACCAGCAGCAGCAGCAGCGCGGCCCAGGTGCCGTGGGTGGCGTACGCGCCGGGATACACCAGGAGCTGGATCACCGCCGTCATGCCCAGCAGCGCCAGCGCGGACCACCGCGTTGCCAGCCCGACCAGCAGCAGCAGCGGAAACACGTGTTCGGCGATCGCCGCGAGCAGAGCCGCGGGCTCCGGCGCGATCAGGGGCAGCCGGTACTCGTCGCGAAACAGCGCCACCGCACTGTCCGACAGGCGCGGCCACCCCGGCGCGAATTCACCGGCGACGACGTTCAGCGCGAAGCCGGTGACCTTCGTCTGTCCCGACGACCAGAACACGGCGGCGATCGAAAAGCGCGCAAGCAGTGCCACCACGGCATACGGCATGCGCTCGGCCCAGGCGACGGGATTCATCGTGGCCGTCCTTGCGCAGTGGCGAGCGCGACCAGCGCGCCTTCCCCGAGCAACAGCGCAAGGCAGGCAGCCAGGTCGAAGCCTGGCTCCTGCGCGCCCGCCAGCGCGCAGTCGGCCAGGGTCGCGCCCTGTTGCACCCCTTGCACGAAGGCTGCCGTGCCCGCGTCGCAGCGCAGCACCAGCACCTCCAGGTTGGGGCGGACGACGAGTGCGTGTTCCGCGGGATGCAGCGGCAGTTCCTGCGGTTCGCTGTCGTGCTGGTGGGCGGCCCAGAGCGACACGATCGCCCAGGGCGAGGCCACGAGGCGAACGGCCGGATGCAGCAGCGGCCGCAGCGCGCCCGGATCGCTGCCCGGGTCGGGCGCCGTCGACAGGGGTGGCGCATCGGCGGCATGGCAGGCCTCCATGCGCGCCCATTCCAGGCGCGCGACGTCGGCCAGGTAGGGCAGGCTGGCGCACGGCGCGAACTCCGCGATGAACGATGGCAGGCCGGCGCCATAGTGATGGAGCACCGGGTCGCGCGGAGGACACGCGCGCACGAACCGCGCCGCCATCGCACGGAAGAACACTTCGCCGACCAGCGCCCGAACCACCGGGAAGGTGTCCGCCAGCACGTTCACCAGCGAAGCAACGACGTTGTTGCGGTGCACGTCGAAGCGGCCTGCCGCATCGACGCCGCTTCGGGCGCGCAGCCCGCCGGGAGCCGGCAACGTCGGGTCGAACAGAGCGGCGGCCCAGGGCGCTTGCAGGTTCGCCGCGGCGGTCATGCGCAGGCCTCCATGCCATCGAGCATCCGCTGTGCCCGCAGGGCTTCCGCGTGCAGGCGGGCCAAGGGCGGAACGTCGTTGTCCCACTCGATGAGCGTCGGCACCGGGCCGACCTGTGCGACGAAGTCCTCGTAGAGCGACCACACACGCGCATCGGCGGCGCTGCCGTGGTCGTCGATCAGCAGCGGCGCGCCGGCTGCGTCGCGCTGGCGAGCGAAGCCGGCGAGATGGATCTCACCCACCTGCGCCAGCGGGAAAGCGGACAACCAGTCCCGCGGATCCTCGTTGCGGTTCGCGCAGGACACCACCACATTCGTGAGGTCCAGCAGCAGCCCGCACCCGGTGCGGCGCGCCACCTCGCGCAGGAAGGACGGCTCGTCCATCGTGGACGCCTCGAACTCGACGTAGGTGGACGGGTTTTCCAGCAGCATGCGCAGGCCGAGCCGCTCCTGCGTTTCGCTCACATGGGCGCACACGCGCGCCACGGTGGCGGAGTCGTAGGGCAGCGGCAGCAGGCCGTTGAGGAAGACGCCGCCATGCGAGGACCAGGCCAGGTGCTCCGAGAAGGAAGCGGGCGCGTAGCGCCGCACGAGCTCGCGCAGGCGCTCCAGGTGGGCGCGGTCCGGCCGCGCCTCGCCCCCGAGCGACAGGCCGACCCCGTGCAGCGAGAGCGCGTGCTGCTCACGCACGCAGCGCAATTGCGCGTGCAAGGGTCCGCCGGCGACCATGTAGTTCTCGGCGTGCACCTCGACGAAGCCAAGCTGCGGCGCGTCCCGCAGCAGCTCGGCGACGTGCCGGGGCTTGAGCCCTACGCCGCAGCGTGCGGGCAGGCCGGCGGCGGCCATCAGGCCTTCTTTTCCTTGAATTCCTTCAGCTGGCCCTTGCCGGTCGGCGAGGTGTTCGAGACGGTGTTCTCGCAGGTGCCCTTGGGCACGTAGGACCAGGCATTGCCCTGATGGTCCATCTTCGAGGTACCCGCGCACGTGGTGCCGGCACCGGCGGCGCAGTCGTTCTTCGCCTTCATGGCGATGCCGTAGCACCGCTCCTTGTCGGCCTTCTGGGCGGTTTGCTGGGCGGCGGCCGGCAGCGCGGCGAAGGCGGTGCCCAGGGCAAGGGCCAGGGCGGCGGCGGGCAGGTGGGAGATGGCAGGCTTCATCGATGCTCCTCGAGCTGGGAATCACCGGCACGGCGCCGGCACCTGCTTATTCGCCGGCGGGGCTGCGTCGGTTACACCGTGGGGAGAAATCTTTTGCCGCGGAAAGGAAAAAGCGGCCCGCAGGCCGCTTTGGATGCCCTGGATTCCCGCCTCCGCGGGAATGAAGGCGACGACTCAGGCGCTCACCGCCTGCGAGCAATAGTGCTTCACCAGGCTCAGCAGCTCCTCTTCCGAGTACGGCTTGCCCAGGTAGTGGTTCACGCCCAGCTCCTTGGCGTGCTCGCGGTGCTTTTCCGCGATGCGCGAGGTGATCATCACGATCGGAAGCGGCGCCAGGCGCGCATCGCCGCGGATGTTGCGGGCCAGGTCGAAGCCGTCCATGCGGGGCATCTCGATGTCCGACAGCACCACCGCAGGCAGTTCCTCCGCCAGCTTCTCCAGCGCCTGCAGCCCGTCGGCCGCCAGCGCCACCCGGTAGCCTTCGCGCGTCAGCAGGCGCTGCGTCACGCGGCGCACGGTGATCGAGTCGTCCACCACCAGCACCAGCGGCACCGTGGGGACCGTCGGCAGCAGCGTGACCGGCGCGGCGGGCTGCCCCGTCTTGTCGGCCGCGGCGGCCTGCGCGCCCGCGGCGCTCAGCTGGCGCGCCTGCTCGCCGTACACCTGCATCAGCGCCACGGGGTTGTAGATCAGGACCACGGCGCCGGAGGCCAGCACGGTCATGCCGGCCAAGCCCGGCAGGCGCGACAGCTGCGGCCCCAGGTTCTTGACCACCACTTCCTGGTTGCCCAGCACTTCGTCCACGTGCACCGCGACGCGCTGCGCGGCGGAGCGGAAGATCACCACCGGCAGCGTCTTGGTGGCCGGCTCGTTGGTGCGCGCGGAGGATTGCAACAGCGCGCCGGACCAGAAGAAGGGCAGCGGCTCGCCGCCGAAGTCGAAGGTGCCGTTCCTGTAGGCCTGCTCCACCTCGGCCTGGCTCGCCCGGCGCACCAGTTCCACCAGGTTCGCCGGCACGCCGATCGACAGCTTGCCCGAGCGGATCATCACGACCTGCGTCACCGCGGTGGTTAGCGGCAGCACCAGCTTGAAGCTCGTGCCCTTGCCCACCTTCGTGCTCGTCTCGATGCGGCCACCCAGCGCGTTGACTTCGGCGCGGACGACGTCCATGCCGATGCCGCGGCCGGCGAGTTCCGTCACGTGCTGCGCGGTGGAGAAGCCGGGCAGGAAGATCAGGTTGGCGGCCTCGCCCTCGGTCAGCTGCTGGTCGGCCGTGATCAGGCCTTGCTGCAGCGCCTTGTCGCGAATGCGCGGCAGGTTCAGGCCGGCGCCGTCGTCCTGGAATTCCACCGAGACGTCGTTGCCTTCTTGGCGCACCTGGATGGTGATGGTGCCGGCCGCTTCCTTCCCCGCAGCCGCGCGCACTTCGGGCGATTCGATGCCGTGCGCCACGCAATTGCGCAGCAGGTGTTCGAAGGCGCCGGTCATGCGATCGAGCACGCCGCGGTCCATTTCGATGGAGCCGCCCACGATGTCCAGCTTCACCTGCTTGGCGCTCTCCTTGGCGGCCAGGCGCACCACGCGGTACAGGCGGTCCGAAATGCCCTCGAACTCCACCATGCGGGTGCGCAGCAGGTCCCGCTGCAGTTCGCGCGTCTGGCGCGCCTGCGCGATCAGGTCGTCTTCGGTCGCTTCCACCACGCGCTGGATGTTGCGCTGCACGGTGGCCACGTCGTTCACCGATTCGGCCATCAGGCGGGTCAGTTCCTGCACGCGGGTGAAGCGGTCGAACTCCAGCGGGTCGAAGCCCGTGGCGGTGTCCTTGGCCTGCGCCATGCGCGACTGCATCTGCGACTCGGCCTGCACCTCGATCTCGCGCAGCTGCGCGCGCAGGCGGTCGAGGTTGCCGGTGAGGTCGGCCAGCGAGCTGCGCAACTGGCGCAGTTCGGCTTCCAGGCGCGAGCGGGTGATCATCACCTCGCCGGCCTGCGTGACCAGGCGGTCCAGCAGCTGCGAGCGCACGCGCACGGCCTGGTTGGCGGCCTGGCGCGACACCGTCACGCTGGTCTGCACCGGCGCCGCGATCAGGCCGCGCGCAGGCTTGGCGGCAGCGGCGGGTTCGACGCTCTCCTGTGCGGGCGATGCTTCCTGCAGGGGTGCCCGAACCGCCGGCTGCTGCACCGCCGGCTGCACGGGTGCGGCTTCGGGCTGCTGCGCCTCTTCCGCCGGCGCGAAACCGCCGGTGGCACGCAGCGTGTCGAAGCGGGCTTGCATCGTGTCGAAGCGCACCAGCAGCGCCTCGATGTCGGCGACGTGGATGTCGTCGTGTCCGAGGAACTCAACCTCGGACTCCATGCGGTGGGCCAATTCGCCCAATTGCAGCGCGCCGGCCAGGCGGGCGCTGCCCTTGAGGGTGTGCAGCGCGCGCAGCACTTCGTCGCGCGGCTCGCGTTGCGAGGGATGAGCCACCCACGCACGCAGTGCGCTGCCCAGCTTGGGCATGAGGTCGTTGGCCTCTTCCTCGAAGATCGGGAACAGGTCGGGGTCGATCGCGTCGACCACGTCCAGGTCGTCCTCGCCTTCCACCTTGACCAGCGGCACGTGCTCGTTGATCGCCGCCGTGACCGTCAGCGCCGCGGGCATCGCGATCGGCGTGCTGGCCACGGGCTGCGCAATGGAGGCGGGCACCGACTCGGCCTGCGGCTGCGACGGAGCGAAGTCGAGATCCTCCAGCTCGCCCAGCCCGGAGGCCGGCAGTTCGCTTTCGGACGCCTCGGCGCGCTGTTCGCCTTCGGCGTCCTTCAGGACGTGCAGCGCATCCAGCAGGCGCGGGTCGGGGTCCTTCAGGAAACCGGCGGCGAATTGGTGCAGCAGGCGCCGCACTTCCTCGGCCGCTTCGGTGAAGACACGGGCGTGTTCGGGCGTGCCGTCGGCCAGCGACTGCGTGTGCTGCAGCGCGCCTTCGAGGGCACGCGCGATGTCGGAGAGGGCCTGGAAGCCCACGGTCGCCGAGCTGCCGGCCAGCGCATGCGCCCACCCGACGGTGGAGTCCGGCACGCGCTGGTTCATCTCCAGCGTCCACTCGCTGATCTCGGTGGCCAGGCGGCGCGACCACTCGTCGGCCTCGTTGAGGTAGACGTTGTAGAGCGGGATGCCGATGCGCAGGTTGCCGATCACCTTGACCTGCTCGTCGCGCGACGGCGTGGCATCGCCCGGCTCGATGCTTTCGACCGGCTCGATGCTTTCGACCGGCTCCGCGGCGGCGGCCGGAGCGGGCCCGGAGACGGCGGACAGGCTCGAGAAGTCGATGCCTTCGATCTCCAGCGGCTCCACGCCGGGCGTGGGCTGGGGGATGTCGAGTTCCATGCGCGGCAGGATGGCCGTGCTGGCGAGCTCGGCCGATTCCTGCGGCGGCGGTTCCACCCTGGCGATCGGCCGCACGGGGGCCGGCTCGGACTTCGGCATCACCAGCGTCGCACCGAGCGCCGCGAACTCGGGCGGCAGGTCGTCGGCGCTGAGCTCCGAGATCTCGGTGCTCGGCGTCTGCGGCAGGTCGAAGGCGGCGGCAAATTCAGAGTCGCTCGCCTCCCGCAGCGATGCCGCCGTCTCGGCTTGCGAAGGCGGCAGGTCGAGCGTGAAGCCGAAGTCGGGCAGGTCCGCCACCGGTGCGGCGGCCGCGGCCGGGGTCTCGATCGCAATCGGTTCGGCCGCCGGCAGGTCCAGCGAAAAGTCGAACGTCTCTTCGGCAGGCGCGGCGGCTTGCGCCTCGGGCGCGGCCGGCGCTTCGTCGACCACCGCGGGCTCGGCAGATGCGTCCAGGGCGAGCAGCGTGGACAGCAGCGCGGCATCCTGCGGCTGCACGTCGGCGGGAGCTTCCTCCACCACAGCAACCGGCTCCTGCGCCACGGGTTCCTGCGCGGCGGGCTCTTGCACCACGGCTGCAGGCGCCGCATCGGGCATCTCGATGGCCACCAGGCGCGACTCGACGCGCATCGCGTCGGCCGCGATGCGGAAGGCCGATGCCCTCCACGCGCCGTCGGTGCGCGCCGCGATGTCCTCGATCCAGCGGCCGAAGCCGTGCATGGCCTCGGTGCACAGCGTGCGCAGCTGCTCGTGGGCGGGCTTCTGGTCGGCCAGCACGGTGTTCATCACCTGCTCGAGCGCCCAGCCGGCTTCGCCGAATTCGTTGAGGCCGACCATGCGCGAGCTGCCCTTGAGCGTGTGGAACGCGCGGCGCAGCGTGGTCATCTCGGCCAGGTTCTTCGGGTCCTCGGCCAGCGCCTGCAGGGCCGCCAGGCCGTTCTGCACGACCTCGCGCGCTTCCTCCAGGAAGATCTCGCGCAGTTCGGCGTCGCCATCGTCGTCCTCGGCGGACACGACCGTCGGCGCCACCGGGGCGGCGGCGACCGGCGCGGCTGCCACCACCGCGGGCGCGGGCGCGACGGGCGCGACCGCAGGCGCTGCAACGGGCTCGGCCGGGGTCAGGTCCAGCGAGGGCAGCATGTCCGCCAGGTCGGTCGCGACCGGGGTCGCTGCGACGGTTGCGACGGCGGCAGGCGGCGTGGCTTCGGGCTCCTGTGCCGGCGCATCCGGCGGCGGCGCACCTTCCTGCGTTTCGCGTCCCATCAGCGGGCGCAGCTCGTTGAGCGTGTCGTCCCAGACGAACAGCTTCTTGGCCAGCGCCGGCTGGTAATTGAGCATGTCGATCAGGAAGCCGAGCGCGCCCAGGTTGTTGCCCAGCTTCTCGAAGGTCCCGGCGCCGCGCGCCTTTTCCTCGTCGACCTCCTCGACCAGGATGTTCTCGACGGTCTCGCGCATGCGCATGACCGCCTGCGAGGCCTGGTCCAGGCCCAGCACGGAGAGCACGCCGCGCATCTGCGCCAGGAAGTTCGGCGCATCGCGCAACGGGCCCTTGTCGCCCGGGTTGCGGAAGAACTGGTCGAGCACCTTCTCGAGCTCGCCCATCGTGCCGCGCAGTTCGCCGACCACGCTGCCCATCGTCTGCTTGTCGCTGACGCGGCGATAGAGGTCCTCGACCCAATGTTCCAGCGGCTCGGGCTGGCCGCCCTGGGCCACCTTCTTCAGCCGCTCGGCCAGGCGCGCGGTGCGCTCGGCCAGCTGCACGTCGCTCGGGTCGAGGTCCTGGAAAGCGGCTTCTAGGTACAGCACCGCGGTGGCGACTTCCATCGCAATCTCGGTGCTCGGGGCGCGGTTGCTGCGCACCACGCCTTCGACGGCGGAAGAGAGCGCCTGCGCCAGCACCTGGCTGGCGGGATACAGCTTGACCAGCGTGTCGCACAGGTGCTGGAACTGGTCGTTGACGCTCTTGACCTTCTGCGCCTCGCCGCCGGAAAGCGCCGACCAGGTTTCCTTGGTGTTGGCGATGCGCTTGCGCAGCTGCGACAGCAGCAGCGGGTCGAAGCGGCCGAAGGGGCTGGTGGAGTAGTCGACCGGGGTCGACTTCGTCAGGCCGAAGGCTTGCCGCACCGCGGTCAGCGCCGGCGCGTCGGTCGGGCGCGCGGGCATGGCCTGCGCGCAGAAGAAGACGAGGTCCTGCGTCAGGCGATCGGACACGGCCTGGTCGCCCTTGGCCAGCGATGCGTACTGCAGCAGGATGCGCGAAGCGGCGCGCTTGGCGTAGATGTCAGCCGGCAGCAGCGACAGGGAGATGGCTTCGAAGTAGCCGGCCGCCACCTTCCAGAACACCTTGGGCTGGCGCGCGGTCTGCGAGGCGGCGAGGCCGAGGCTCACCTCGGCGAGTTCCTTGCCCGACGCCGGGTCGGCGGTCTTGACGATGCGCAGCACCGCCTGGTCCATGCGCGAGCGCACCGCCGGGTCGTAGTTCAGGGCCTGCGCGGCCGCCGGCGCCTGGAACTCGTTCCAGCGGAAGTCCAGCGCCCACAGGTCCGCGGGGTGCACGCGATCGGCACCGGTGAGGTCCTGCACGTCCTTGTACTGGACGAACAGCGACAAGGGCGACACGGCCTTGCCACCGAGCAGCGCCTCGAGGTATTCGGTCAGGGCGAAGCCGGCGCGTTCCACCTTGGCGGCGGCCGCCTCGGTGCACAGCTCAGGCCGTTCCACGAACTTCTGGGCCGCCGCTTCCATGCTGCGCAGCATGTGCGCCGGGGCGGGCAGCCCCACCATCTCGAGCGCACCGACGGCCTGGTGCATGTGCTGCCGCGCGATGCGCAGCTGTCCGGTGTCGA
>DATAGN010000346.1:0-15897 GCA_036263715.1 Ramlibacter sp. | reverse complement strand
GGCGGACAAGCTCTCGGGCGTGCTGAAGCAGACGGTGGTGGTGGAGAACAAGGCCGGCGCCGGCGGCATCATCGGCACCGACTACGTGGCCAAGGCGCCGCCCGACGGCTACACGCTGGCCCTGGTGGACGTGTTCCACACCAGCACGCCGATCTACACGCGCAAGATGCCGTACGACGCGGTGCGGGACTTCACGCCGGTCTCGCTGGTCGGGCGCTCGCCCGCTTTCCTCGTGGCGCACCCGGGCTTCGAGGCGAAGACGGCCAGCGATGCCTTGTCCTTCGCCCGGACGCAGCCGGGCAAGCTGACGATGGCCATCGCGGGAACGGGCAGCGTCGTGGTGGACCTGTTCCGCGCGCGCAGCGGCGTGCAGTTCGTGAGCGTGCCCTACCGCGGCTCGTCGCCCGCGATGGTGGACCTCATGAGCGGGCAGGTCAACGTGATGATCACCACCATGGCCAGTGCCGGCCCGCACGTGAAGGCCGGCAAGCTGCGCGCGCTCGCCGTCACGGGCGAGCGGCGCAACCCCGACTTCCCCGACGTGCCCACGTTCGCCGAAGTGGGCGTGAAAGGCATGGACTACGAGCAATGGTTCGGCGTCATGGGTCCGGCGGGCATGCCGCAACCCGTGGTGGACAAGCTGGCCGCCGCCATGGCGCAGGTGCTGGCGATGCCCGACGTGCGCGAGCGGCTGGCCGGCATGGCGATGCAGGTCGCCGCGCCGGGGCCGGTCGAGATGAAGCGCAAGGTGGAGACCGACGCGGCGCAGTGGCAGCGCCTGGCGCGCGAACTGGACATCAAGCCGGTGGACTGAGGTCATGCGCCTGGAAGGCTCGCAGACGGCCCCGGACCCCTTCCACCTGCACCGCTTCGTCGAAGCCCAGGCGCCGGTGTGGGACAGCGTCCGGGCCGAACTGCTGGCCGGCGGCAAGCAGACGCACTGGATGTGGTTCGTGTTCCCGCAACTGGCTTGCCTGGGCCGAAGCAGCACGGCCAGGTTCTACGGCATCTCGGGCCCGGACGAAGCGCGGGCCTACGTCGACCACCCCGTGCTGGGGCCCCGGCTCATGGAGTGCTGCCAGCTGCTGATGCAGGCGCGCAGTCGCAGCGCCGTGGAGATCTTCGGATCGGTGGACGCGATGAAGCTTCGCTCCTGCCTGACCTTGTTCGAAGCGGTGGCGCCCGCGCCGCGCGGCTTCGCCGAATGCATCGAGGTGTTCTTCGCGGGGCAGCGGGATCCGCTCACCCGGCAGGCGCTGGATCCCAGGGATCAGTGAAACAGGCCCACTGCCAGCTCCGCCCACACGAGCAGCAGCGCCAGCACGATCCCTGCGACCGCCATGAGCCTGCGTGCCGGCTGCGCGATGCGGCGGCGGGCGACGACGATGGCGGCGCCGGCCAGGAAGATCAATGCGCCGGCGGCCAGGAAGTCGATGGGGCCCCACGAGACCGACTTGGTGAACTGCATCCCGATCGCGGGGACGAGCAGGAGCAGCAGCGTCACGCCGGCAACGCGCAGCAGTGACTGGGCGAGGGATCGCTGTGCTGGATCGCCGGGGTTCGCTGCGCTCAAGGATCGATCGCCAGCCATGGATGAAGCCACCTGATCGTTCCATTTTACGCAGCGACCGGCACTCCCTTCGTGCCATGAACAACCGCGTGCTGCTGCAGCCATCGGGCGAGCGGGGAGCCCGGAGCCCTACACTCGCCCCATGGCCCCGGTGCGCAGCCTCCTGCGCTTTCTCCTTCCCCTGCTGCTCCTCGCCGTCGCGACCCTCGCCCATGCCGGGCTGGACGCGGTGGCGGGCCGCCTCGACCTCACCGCCGTCCCCGCGGGCGCGGTGCCGCTGGAGGGGCAGTGGGGCTTCGCCTCGCAGGAGTTCGTGGACCCGCGCTGGACCGAGCTGCCCACGCGCGGCGTCGCCCGCGTTCCTTCCCACTGGAACGACCTGCCCGGCAAGCCGCCGGGCGCCAACGGCTGGGGCAGCTACGTGCTGCAGGTGAACTGCCCGCGCGGCGAATCGCTCGCGGTCGAGGCCGTGGGGCAGCGGACCGCCTCGCGTCTGTTCGTCAACGGCACCGAGGTCGCTGCGCACGGGCGGCCGGGGCCTTCGCCGCAAGCCAGTTGGGCGGCGGTGCACAGCCGCATTCCGGTGACGGCCGCCTTCGCCTGCCCGCTGCGCATCACGCTGCACGTCTCCAACTTCGACCACCGGGCCGGCGGCTTCGTGCGGCCGATCTACGCGGGCACCGTCGACGCGCTGGAGCGAGCGCGTGAATCGCGCGTGGTGTACGGCACGGCCCTGCTGTCGGCCTACTTCCTCATCGGGCTGGTGGGCCTGATCTTCCACGCGGCGCGCCGGCGCGAAACCGTGACGCTGGTGTTCGGCCTGTTCTGCCTGTGCATGGGCATCTACACCGACATGATCGGCGAGAGGGTGCTGCTGCGCCCTTTCGGCCCGCAGGTGTCCTGGTTCGCCTACATGCGGGTCGAGTACCTGTCGTGGATCGCCTCCATGGCGCTGTTCTTCCTGACGCTGCGCGGCCTGTTCCCGCGCGAGATCGGCCGCCGCGCCGCGCAGGCGGTGCTGGGCATGCTGGCACTCGGCGCGTTGACGGTGCTGGCCTTCCCGCCCGGCGTGTACTCCTACCTGGTGCTGCCCGGCCAGGGCATTGCCGTGATCGTGGCGACCTATATCGCCGCTGCGCTGGTGCGCGCGAGCGAGCGCACGCGCGTCGAGGGCCGCGTGCTGGTGGCCGGGCTCATGGCGATCCTGGTGTCGCTGGCCATCGACCTCTTCCTGATCGACTCGCCGCGGCCGGACCAGAAGTTCGCGCCCATCGGCTTCGCCCTCTTCCTGCTGTCACCGGCGGTGGTGATCGCACGGCGCATGAGCCACGCGCTCAACGCCGAAGAGCGCAGCCGCACCCTGGAAGAAAACGCGCGGCTGCGCGAGGACGTGGAGCGCATCTCCCGCCACGACCTGAAGACGCCGCTGAACAGCATCATGGGTGCGGCGCGCCTGCTGCAGGACGACACGCGCCTGAGCAACGACCAGCAGGAACTGGTCGGCGTGCTGCAGCGCGCCGGCCTGCGCATGCTGGAGATGGTGAACCTGTCCATGGGCCTGTTCCGCATGGAGACCGGCACCTACGAGTTGCGGCCGCAGGCGGTGAACCTGCGCGAAGTGGTGGCACGCGCCCTGGTGGACCTGCATTCCTACGCCGACGCCTGCGGGGTCACGCTGCACCTGCTGGAAACGGACCGGCAGCCGGTCGTCGTGCGGGCCGAGGAGCTCCTGTGCTACTCCATCATCGCCAACCTGGTGAAGAACGCGATCGAGGCCACCGGCAGCGGCGGGCGGGTGGCGGTGGGCCTGCGCCGGGGCGAGCCGGTGGTCCTGACCGTGCACAACCCCGGCGAAGTGCCGCCGGACATCGCCCGGCGCTTCTTCGACAAGTACGTCACCGGGGGCAAGAGCGGCGGCACCGGCCTGGGTACCTACTCGGCGCGGCTGATGGCCCATGCGCAGCACGGCGACCTGATGATGCGCACCGGCTCCGGCGGCACCACGCTCACGCTCACCCTGCCCTCGTCGCGCGAGGCACCGGCGGCTGCCTTGCCGCAGGCCTCCACGGAACGCGGCGACATGCAGTGGCTGCGCGACATGCCCGCACGCGACGCGCTGCTGGTGGACGACGACGAGTTCACGCGCCTGGTCACGCGGCGGCTGCTGCCGACACCGCCGTTCCGCGTGGAGACGGCGCCCAACGGGGCCGCGGCGATGGAGATCATGGCGCGCAACCGACCCGAGTACCTGCTGATCGACATGGAGATGCCGGTCAAGAACGGCATCGAGACGGTGCAGTGGCTGCGCGCGGTGGAGGCGGCGGCGGGCGGCAAGCGCTGCCACGTGGTGATGATGTCCGGCAACGACGACCCGGTGTCGATCCAGCGCGCGCTCGACGCCGGTGTCGACCGCTTCCTGAACAAGCCGGTGAGCCGCGACCTCCTGCTGGACACCTTGCGCGAGCTGGAGACGCAGCAGCCTGGTGTCGGGGTTCCGCTGCGCGCTCACCCCGACCTACGCGGAGTAGGCCGCGCGCCCGCAGCCGCACCGGTGCCGGACCCGCAGCCGGAGGGGCTCGTGCATGTCGATGCCGAGTGGAAGGAGATGTTCCCGGAGTTCATGCGCCTGCAGCGCGAAGCCGTCGAGGGGATGGCGCAGGCACTTGCGGGCGGTGACCGGCAGAACCTGAACTTCCTGGCGCACCGTGCCTTCGGCGCGCTCTCCGCGATGGGCATGCACTGGGCCGCCAGCCAGAGTCGCATCGTCGAGCGTTCGGCGCTGGAGGCCAGGCCGGAGGAGCTGGAGCCGCGGATCGTGGCGCTGCGGGACTACCTGTCGACGGTCAGGATCGAGTATCGCGACACCTAGGCCTAGGCTCCCGCTTTCCGCATCCCGCCCGCCACCACGAAATTGCCCGCACCCAGGTGATGGATCGTCTGCAACTGCGCGTTGTCCGCGCGGAAGTCCCAGCGACCGTTGCTGAAGATGCGCGGGTCCGCGGCCGCGGCGACCACCTCGCCGAAGCAGGTGTCGTAGGCATCCTCGGTGTGCTTCTCGGGAATCAGCCGGCACTCCAGCCAGGCGGCGCAGCCGGACTCCATGACCGGCAGGCCCAGCACGGGGCCGGCTGCGGCCTGCAGGCCATGGCGCGCGAACTTGTCCTCGTCGCGCCCGGAGCTCACGCCCACCGCGTAGGTGAGGTCCAGCAGCGCAGCGCCGGGAATGACGATGCCGAAAGCACCGCTGGACGCGACGAGCTCGCGCGTGAAGGTCTTCTTGTCGATCACCACCGCGATGCGCGGTGGCGTGAACTCCACCGGCATCGACCATGCCGCGGCCATGATGTTGCGCTGGCCGCCGTCCGCGCTGGTCACCAGCACGGTGGGGCCGTGGTTCACCAGCCGGCTGGCCTGCGCGAGGTCGACCGCGACGAAGTGGCCCATGGGCTCACTCCGCCGTGATGTTGGCGTCCTTGACGATGCGCGAATAGGTCGCGAGCTGCCGGGTGATGAAGGTGGAGAAGGCGTCCCCCACCAGCACGTCCGCCTGGAAGTTCTGCGAGGCCAGCCGTTCCCTGACCAGCTGCGAGGCCATCGCCTTGCGCACCTGTTCCTGCATCCGGCGGGCGATCGGCTCGGGCAGCTCGCGCGGCGCCCACAGGCCGTACCAGGACTGCATGTCGAAGCCGGCGATGCCCGACTCCGCCACGGTGGGCACGTCCGGCAGCGCGCCGACGCGCTTGCCGGAAGTGACGGCCAGCGCCCGCAGCTTGCCCGAATGGATGTGCGGCGCGGTCGATGGCAGCGCGTCGATGAAGCCGCTGATCTGGCCGCCGAGCGCGTCGTTGATGGCGCCGGCCGTGCCGCGGTAGACCACCACCGGCGTCGTCAATCCCGATTCCTTCTTGATCGCCTCGTTGGCCAGGTGCATCGGCGAGCCGCTGGCGGAAGTGCCGAACGCGTACTTGGCAGGATCCGCCTTGGCCAGGGCGACGAACTCCTTGAGGTTCTTCGCCGGCAGGTTGGCATTGATCGCCAGCACCATGGGCACGGTGCCGAGCATCGCCACCGGCTTGAAATCGCGGATCGCGTCGTAAGGCACCTTGCGCGCGATCAGCGGGTACGCGATCAGCGTGGGCGACTGCACCAGCAGCGTGTAGCCGTCCGGCGCCGCCTTGGCCACCAGGTCGCTGCCGATGGAGCCGCTGGCGCCCGAGCGATTGTCGACGACGAACTGCGTGCCGGTCTGTTCGCTCAGGCTCTGCGCGAGCACGCGCGCGACCAGGTCCACGGTGCCGCCCGCGGGATACGGCACGACGATCTTCACCGGCCGCTCGGGCCAGTTCTGCGCGTGCGCCGCGACGGCCAGCAGCGGGAGGGCGAGCAGGGCGATGAACTTCTTCAACTTGGGGCTCCGGTCTTCAGCAGTCACAGGGTAGTTTCAGCAGGCGCAGCGCATTGCGGAAGTAGATGCCTTCCTGCTCGCGCTGCGGCAGCTGCAGCGAATCGATGGCTTCGGGGATGGTGCGGATGAACATGGGGCCGCCCTCCGGGTCGAAGGGGCAGTCGGTGGCGAACACCACCTGCTCGGCGCCGAAGAAGTCGAGCCCGCAACGCAGGCCGCTGCGGCCGCCGGCCAGTGCGGTGTCGGCATAGAACAGGCGGAAGTAGTCGATGGGCCGCCGGGGCATGCGCTTGAGGAGGCCTTCGTAGTCCTCGTCGCTGGTGCGGCTGCCGAACTGGTCGAGCCCGGGGCCGATGCGGCCATCGAAGAAGGGAATCATCGCGCCCATGTGGTGGGTGATCACCTTCAGCGTCGGCCAGCGGTCGAAGAAACCGGAGAACACCATGCGCGTCATGGCCGCACTGGTTTCGTACGGCCAGCCGAAGGTCCACCAGATTTCGTACTTCGACTTCTTCTCGCTGGCGTAATCGGCCATGCCGGCGCCGCGCGCCGGATGCATCCAGACCGGGACGTCGTAGCGGTTCACCGCCGCCTCGAACAGCGGCAGGAACTCCTCGTCGTCGAGGGGCCGGCCGTTGACGTTGGTGAAGACCTGGATGCCGCGGGCACCGAGCCTGGTGATCGCGTATTCCATCTCCTCCAGGGCCGCCGGCACGTTGTTCATCGGCAGCGAGGCGACGAAGGCGGGAAACTTTTCGGGATGCGCGTCGCGGATTTCAGCCATGCCATCGTTCGCCAGCCGCGCGAGAGCGGGCGATTCCTCGGGCCCGGCGATCATCTCGATGGGGGGATTCGACAGCGTCAGGACCTGCTGGTAGCCGGGGAAGCCTTCCATCATCTTCAGCCGCGCCTCGAGGTCGTACAGCACGGGGATGGTGAGCCAGCGCTTGATGGCGCCCTTGTCCTTGGCCATCGCCGCCATGCGCTCGAAATAAGGGCGCGGGAAGATGTGCGCGTAGCTGTCGATTTTCTGCACGCGGCCGATAATTCACCAGTCAGTTAATTCAGTCAAGCATGGTTGTCCCGACGCTGCGGGCAGCGGCCGCGCTTCGCGCGCCTACAGGCCCGCAGGACCGCGCCTGACACGGCCGCTGCAAGGCGCGCGCAACACTCCGGATGAAGCAGTGAAGGCGAAGAGAAGACATGCTCGACAACATCCCGACCTATTTCTGGGCTTTCTTTTTCGCGGTGGTGGCCGCCGTCGCGGGCAAGACCCTGACCGGCAAGGTGCGCGACGATCCCGGCTCCTTCCCGGGCTGGATCCTGTACGCCGTGGCCATCGGCTGCGTGGTGATCGGCCTGGCCGTGATGTGGCTGGACCATCGCGTCACCTGAACGAAGGGCTCCCTTGTCGAACCCGCAGCCCGTGATTGCGCTGCGTGACGGCCAGCGCATCCCGCAACTGGGCCTCGGCGTCTGGCAGACGCCCAACCACGAAGCGGCGGTGGTCGTGCGCACGGCGCTGGAATGCGGCTATCGCCACGTCGATACCGCGTCCCTGTACGGCAACGAACAGGGCGTCGGCGAGGGCGTTCGCTCGAGCGGCCTGGCGCGCGACGAAGTGTTCGTCACCACCAAGGTCTGGAACGACGACCAGGGCTTGGATCGCGCGCTGCGCGCCATCGACGCCAGCCTCGAGCGCCTGGGGCTCGATCACGTCGACCTGCTGCTGGTGCACTGGCCTGCGCCGCAACGCAAGCTCTATGTCGAGACCTGGCGCGCGCTCGTGCGGGCCCGGCAGGAGGGCCGCGCGCGCTCAATTGGCGTGTCGAACTTCGAGCCGGAACACCTGGACCGCATCATTGCGGAGACCGGTGTCGTGCCCGTGATCAACCAGGTGGAGCTGCATCCACGCTTCCAGCAGAAGCGCCTGCGCGCCGCACACGCGGAGCGGGGCGTCCGCACGCAGGCGTGGAGCCCCCTGGGCCAGGGCCAGCTGCTCGCGCATCCGCTGGTGGCACGCGTCGCCGACAAGCACGGGCGCAGCCCGGCCCAGGTGATCATCCGCTGGCACATCGACCTGGGGCTCATCGTGATTCCCAAATCGTCGAACGCGCAGCGCATCCGCGAGAACTTCGACGTGTTCGGCTTCCAGCTCGACGCGGACGACCTGGCTACGCTGGAGAAGCTGGACGAAGCCGGCGGGCGCATCGGGCCGGACCCGATGACCGCCGATTTCTAGTAATCGATCGTCACCTGAACCGCATCGGCATACGTGCCGGTGCGCGCGTTCTGCCTTGCCGGGATGCGCCCGTAGATGACGAAGGTGGCGGAGACGCTGCCGGCCGCAGGCACGGCCAGCGCGGCGCCCACCGTGTTCACGCCTTCGGACACGCCCCACACGCTGCTGCGCGCAGGGTCGCGGTACAGACCGTATTCGAGGAAGTCGCCCGTGCCGCCGGTGTGGGCCATGCGCCGCGTGCCACCGAAGCCCCCCGCTCCCTGGTTCACGCGCACGCTGAGCGCGACGGTCTGGGGGCTGCCCGTGCCGTCGCAGGTGACCACCAGGTTCATCTGGCTGTCGCGCGGCGTCGGCGCGAGCAGGTCGTAGGCGCCGAAGGACAGCGCGGAGCCCGACATGACGCGGCACACGGCCGCGGATGCGCCCACCGGCGCCAGCAGCAGCGCCAGCAACAGCGTCCACCTACTCACAGACGATGCCTTCCTTGAGCTCGTGCACGGTTTCCTCGAATGCGGGCACCGTCATGCGGCAGGCATACGCGCGCCCCTTGCCCTGCAGTGTGCCCGTGTAACGGCCCGGCGGTGCATCCTCCAGGTAGAAGTCGCCCGAGGCCGCGGTTTCGATGGACAGGCGCGTGCCGCCGCTGGACATGGTCCACGCGCGCGCCGCCACCGGCGTGCGCTGCCCGCCTTCGACCATCCAGGCCATGCCCGCGAGCGCCCGCACGCGCTTGATGCCGAAGTCCACGACGGTCGCACTGCGGAAGGCCGGTGCGATGCTGCGTTGCCGATCCGGCAGCGCGTACTGGATGCCGAGGTCCTGCTCGTTGACGCTCAGCTCCTGGCGGCCGAAGGAGCTCACGCGCGGGATCAGCAGCCGCCCCTGGGCATCGGTGCGGCCCTGCGGGTCGTTGTTCAGGAGCACCTCGACGCCGGGTTGCGGCACGCCCAGGCGGGCGAGCACGAACGAGTCGGTGATCTGGCGCGTGAAGCCCCAGTAGCCACCGACGCCGACGAATGCGCCGGCCACGTCGGCCTGCAGGAAGGTGGGGCCGCGCCCCTGTAGCGGCGCCGTCGCGAACAGGCCTACGCTGGCGTTGCGCAGGTTCCAGTCGTAGCCGCCGTAGGCGATCGCTTGCGGATCACCCTGCCCCCGCTCCCAGTTGGAAGCGAGGCCCACGCGGTAGCCGGAGCCCTCGCCATCGGGCAATTGCCGGCCCGCTTCGGATTCGAGGCGGCGATGGTCCTGGTCCACGCGCAGGGCCGTGCTCACCCAGCGCTGCGCATCGAGGTCGGCGCGCAGGTACACGTTGGCGACCCAGCCCCTCTGTCCGCCGATGCGCGTGGCCTGCCAGTCGCCCAGCAGCCACATGCCGGGCGCGAGGCTGGTCGCGGCGCGCAGCAGCGCCGTGTCGCGCACGTCGACGGCCGTCACCGTCCGCACGAAGTCCGCGGACAGGCTCACGCGCCCCACGCTGCTGGCGACGCCCAGGCGCGTTTCGCTGCGCGGAAAGGGACTCTCGCCGCGCGACTCGAAGGTGCGGAAGCCCGGGTCGAACACGCGGCGCCCCAGCACCACCGAACCCATCGGCGAGAGGTAGGTGTAGCGCGCCGACCAGCCTTGCGCGGTGGTGTCGCTGCGCCGGTCGCGGCTGTGCAGCCGGTCGAGCGCGAGCAGCCCGATGCGGTCGCTGCGCAGCGTGATGCCGGCGCCGACGTTGTGGAAATCGGAGCTGCCTTCGCCGCCGGCGGCGATGGTGAGGCTGTCGGTCAGCCCGTACCGGTGGAAGGCCTGCCACGCCGGCTCGCGATAGCGCCAGCGGCTGGCTTCGTCGAGGTCGGAGCGGCCGCCCGCGAAGTAGCTGTACTCGTGCAGGCCGCCCGCGAGCACGGTGTCGGTGAAGAGGAAGGGCTGCTCGATCACCTGCCGGCGGCCGGAGACGTCGGTCACCACCAGCCGCACGTTGCGCGTGCCGCCGTGCAGCAGCAGGTTGTCGACCGCGATGGGGCCGGGCGCGACGCGCCCGCGGTACACGGTGCTGCCATCGACCGAAACCTCCACGTCCGCAGGCAGCGTCGTCGACGCCTGCAGGTGCGCCGCGGGCTGCCGCACGAGGTCGGGCGCCAGGTCGAACACCTTCTGGAACAGCACGCCGGCGCCGGTGATCACGCTGCCATAGGGCCCGGCGTGCGAGATGACGTCGCCGAGCGCCAGGCGCCGTGCGTGTTCGAGGTCGTCCAGGATCAACTGCGTGGCACCGCGCCGGAACCCCTTGCCGGGGCCGGAGGTGTCCAGGCGCATCTCCTGGCGCAGGAGCACGCCGCCGATGCGCACGTTCAGGTCGCTCGCCATCGCTGCCTGCGCGGGCCCGCGCGAGGGCTGCGTCGCGCTGAGGCGGTAGCTCAGGACGAGGCTGTTCAGGGCGGGCTCGCGCACCAGGGGCGCGCCGCGGCGGGACAGGTCGATGCGCGTGCCGGCCAGCGTGTCGGCACGGAAGTCGACGTGCAGCGTCAGCGTGCCCTCGTCGAAGCGCAGGGCGGTCGCGCCGAGCGCGCGCGCGGAGTACCACGGCTGGCCGGCGAGTTCGCGCCGCGCTTCGGCTCGCGCGGCGATCTGCATGCGCGACAGGTCCTCGGCGCGGATCAGGAAGTCGCCGTCCGCAGCGCGCAGCAGCGTGAACTCGCCCTGCGGCACGCCGTTGGCGTGCACGCTCGCGATCAGTTCGTCACCGACGGCAGCGATGGCCTGGGCAGCGGTCTGTGCCAGCAGCAACTGCGGCGGCGAGACCGCCAGCAGGAGGGCGAGCGAGGCGTCAGCCGCAGCGCGCCGGTTCCACCTGGAGCTTGCGATCCTCACGAAGCCCCTCGCCCTCGACGGCGACGCTGAGCACCTTTGCCTTGCGGCACACCTCGCGCGGGATCTCCAGCGCATAGGTGCGCTGCGCGCCGGCCAGCGTGTACCAGCCGGCCACCTCGCGCGTGAAGCCGGCGCCATCGTCGACCTTCACGCGCAGCACGCGGATGTGCCGGTTGCCCGGATTGCGCACCGGCAACGACAGCTTGCCCGCGGCCAGCACCGGCTCGCCGATGTCCGGCTGCGCCTTCGGCACCGCCGGGGGCAGGAAGATCGGCACGCCGAAGCGGAAGTACACGTTGATCTGCGCGCGCTGCGCGTCGCTGGCCGCCTCGGGCTGCTCCTCGATGAACATGCGGTACGCACGCTCGCTCGTGCCCGCCGGCGCCTTCGCGCCCACGCGCACCAGCTTCTTGGAATCGGGCTCCAGCTCCAGCTGGCGCGGGAAGTACACGAGGTCCGACGTCTCGGTATAGACGTCCTGCCCCTGTGCGTCCTGCGTCCACTCCATCACCTTCACGCCCACGCGCATGCGGTTGCCGCCGCGGTTGGTGATGGTGATCGTCTCGTTCAGCGCACCGGCGCGCAGTTCGGCGCGCACCGGAGACACGGAAAATTCCGAGGCGAGCGCGCCCGCCGGGGCCAGGCCGCAGGCCAAGCCCAGGGCGAGCGGCGCAAGCCGCCACGCCGCCTTCAAGACCGCCGGTCAGTAGTTGATGGACAGGACCACGCTGTGGGCGTAGCTGTCCGGCGCCTTGGAGATGTAGTTGCCGTTCAGCACCGTGCCGGTCAGCGTGACTTGCTGGCCCGTGACGGCGAAACCCTGGCCCGCGTAGGCGGCCGGGGGCGTCCACGTGAGCGAATAGGGGATGGTGTCCGTGTTGCCCGGCGTGAGGCCGGCCATCACGCCGGCGTAGGTGCCGGTGTTGGATCCGCCGACGGTGAAGCTGGCCACGGTGAGGCCGGTCGCGCACTTGTAGGTGACGGTGACCTGCTTGGTCTCGTTGCCCGTGGAGCTCATGTCCAGCTCGCCGAAGCCCATGGCTCCGGACGTCGTGAGCGTGCACGCGCCGGGGATGGTTGCGGTGACGCTGAGCGTCCTGTTTTCCTGTGCGCTGAAGGTTGCGGTTGCGCCCGCGGCGATCAGCGCGGCGATGATTCCCTTGAACTGCCACTTCGACATTTGAGTCGCTCCTTGAAGAACTGCTTGGAACTGCCGGATGTACGGATGTAGGAAACAACCGTTTACCTGCCGTACATCTCGCCGCAGTATGGCGTAGGAAAACGCCTTGTTTCGAGTGAAACCATCGCAACAAAAAGTATCTGTCTTGTAAATTGTGGGTTACCAACTCAGCCATTCGCGGGGGGTGGCTCAGCTGTTTGTCGAATGCCTCTGCTGTGTGCGCTTTCGGACAGTGGAAACCCGCACGGCGCCTCAGCCGTCGCGAGGCTCGCGGGGCGTTTCCAGTTGCAGTCGCCAGAAGCCGAGGTCCAGCCATCGCGTAGATGCCGTTCTCCACGGTGTACTTGCAGGCAACGCAGTGGAATGAACGATCGCGTCGTTCAGGATCGCCAGGATCGCGTCGGCATGCGCAGCGTGGTTGCAGGCGACGAGCTTCATCTCAGATCATCAGCTCGATCACGAACGGCCGGTCGCGGCCGAAGCTTTGCTTCAGGAGGTCGGCGCACTCCTCCATCGTGGAGGCCCGCGCGGCTTCCACGCCCATGCCGTTGGCCAGCTGCACCCACGAGAGGTCGGGGTTGCCCAGATCCAGCATCCGCATCGCGGTCGGCCCCGGCGTCGCGCCCACGCTCTTGTACTCGCCGACCAGGATCTGGTACTTGCGGTTGTTCAGGAGGACGGTCGTGCAGGGCAGCTGCTCGCGCGCCTGCGTCCACAGGGATTGCAGCGAGTACATCGCCGAGCCGTCGGCCTGCAGGTTGATCACGCGCCGCTGCCCGCGCGCGGCGACACCGGCCCCGGTGGCCACCGGCATGCCGTCGCCGATGGCGCCGCCGGCCAGGTGCAGCCAGTCGTGCGGCGGCGCCGCGTGGCTGTGCTTGTAGAAACCGCGCCCGAAGGAGATGCTTTCGTCGGACACGATGGCGTGCTCCGGCATCAGCGCGGCGACGGTCTGCGACACCTTCTCCGGTGTCGGTGCACCGCTCGCCGCCTGGGGGCGCGGACCGGGATCGGGAATCGCGACTTCGGGCGCGCGCAGTTCCTTGCACAGGGCGCGCAGCGCCGCCGCCGGGTCCTGGTCCGGCCGCGCCAGGGTGTGGATCTGCGTGCCGGGCTGGTATTGGGTGGAGGGCATGCCGGGGTAGCCGAAAAAGCCGACCGGGGGCCGCGCGCCGACCAGGATGATGTGCTCGTAGGGCCGCAGCGTCTCGATCGCAAGCTCCATCACGTACGGCACGCGTTCGAGCTGCAGGCGCCCGCGCCCGCGCTGCACGTGCGGGTTGACGTAGTCCCCCAGCAGGCCAGCGCCGCAAGCCTGCGCGATGCGCCAGGCGTAGCCCTGCGCCGGCGCGTGCGTCGCACGGCCGGCCAGCAACAGGAGCGTCTTGCGTCCGGAGCGAAGCACGCGTGCGGCCTCCTCCACGGCCAGCGAATCCAGGGGCGCGGGCGACGGCACCGGCAGCGGCTGCGCGACCACCCCACCTTCGTCCCACGAGGTGTCCGAAGGCAGCACCAGCGTGGCGACCTGCCCGGGGAAGGCTTGCGCCGCATGCACGGCAGCGACGGCATCGCGCCCGAGGTCGGTCGCGCGCATGCTGGTGCGCACCCAGCCGGAAACGGTGCGCGCAAGGCCTTCGGTGTCGGCCGTCAGGGGCGCGTCGTACGGGCGGTGCCAGGTGGCCTGGTCGCCGACGATGTTGACGATGCCGCTGCGCGCGCGCCGCGCGTTGTGCAGGTTGCCCAGCCCGTTGGCCAGGCCCGGGCCGCAATGCAGCAGCGTGCACGCGGGCTTGCCGGCGATGCGGTAGTAGCCGTCGGCCATGCCGGTGACCACGTTCTCCTGCAGCCCCAGGACGCAGCGCATGCTGGCGGCCTGGTCGAGGGCTGCGACGAAATGCATCTCGCTCGTGCCCGGGTTGGCGAAGCAGGTGTCCACCCCTGCAGCCACCAGCGTGTCGACGAGGCTCCTGGCGCCGTTCATTTGCTTGTCTCCTGTTGCGTGGGGCAATTTACCCGAGGTCGCCAGGCTCCTGCGGCAGCAGGAACACGACACCCGGCTTGAGGTGCTCGAACAGCTGGTAGTCCGTCTGCGTCATGCCCAGGCTGCGGTAGGTGGCTTTCGCACCGCGGTTTTCCTGCTCGACGTACAGGCGCAGCCCGCACACGTCCGCCTGCGCCGCGGCCGTGCGGCTCACGTACTCGTAGAGCGCGCGAAAGACGCCGCGGCGGCGCCAGGCCGGCCGCACGTACACGCTCTGGATCCACCAGAAGCGGCCGTTGCGCCAGTCGCTCCACTCGGTGGTGACCATGAGGCAGCCGACGATCTCGCCCTCTGCCTGCGCGACCAGGTAGAAGCCGAGCGCGGGCTCGGCCAGCAGGCGGCGCACGCCGGCCGCGACCACCTGCGGCATGAGCCGCTTCTCCTCGGTCTCGAAGGCCATGGCGGCATTGAAGGCGGCGATGGTATCGGCGTCCTCCTCGCGGGCGGCGCGGATCATCAGGTGGGCGGCAGGGTTCATGGCGGGCGGAGCAGGAAACGCTGGAACAGCAGCACGCACAGTGTGCCAACGGCCAGGCCGGCGATCACGTCGGTGGCGAAATGCGCGCCCAGGTATACGCGGCTGGCGACCACCAGCAGCACCATCAGGGCGGACAGTGCGACGGCGAGTCCCCGCAGCAGCTCGGAACGGGACCGCACCACCACCATGCTGCACACGATGCCGTAGAAGACCGTGGCGGCAACGGCATGGCCGCTGGGAAAACTGTAGGTGGCCAGGTGCACCAGCGGCTCCAGCGCAGGCCGGGCGCGCTCGAAGCTTTCCTTCAGCACCACGTTCAGCAGCATGCCGGTGGGCACCACGAGCAATGCGGACACGCCCGGCCAGTCACGGCGCCAGGTGCACCAGGCGATCAGGGACGCCGTCGCCGCCAGGACCCCGACGGTGTCGTGCAGGTCCGTGACGAACAGGAAGGCACCGGTCAGCCACGCGCGGCGATGCGGCACCATCCATGCGGTGATGTGGTCGTCCAGCTGGAGCAGGGGCCCCTGCAGCGCGACCTGCAGCGCCAGCAGCACGAACACGGCGATGCAGAACGCGGCGAGCAGCGGCCGCCACTGGGCTCGCACGTTCAGGCTGCGGGCAGGCTGGGATGCGGCCATGGCGCCAGGTCCTGCAGCGGTTGCGCCCGGCCTGCGGCCAGCGCGGCCTCGAAGCGCGGCAGGGTCTCGCGCGGCTGAGCGCCCAGGCCGCGCACGATGCACACGCCGTCGCAGCCGGTGCGTGCGGCTTCCTGCACCTGCGCGGGCTCCAGGATCCCGCCGATGGCGGTGACCGGCGCGCTCGCAGCGCGCACCCACCAGGACAGGTTGTCCAGGCCCTGCGGCCGCCAGGGCATGTCCTTGGTGGTGGTCGGCCAGACCGGGCCGCAGGCGATGTAGCGCGGCGCCAGCGCGCGCGCGCGCGCAAGCTCCCACAGGCTGTGCGAGCTGATGCCCAGTGCCATGCCGGTCGCGCGCAGCCGTTCGCGCCCTGCGTGGCCCAGTGCCAGCAGGTCCTCCTGGCCCAGGTGGACGCCGCGCGCACCCAGTCCGGCCGCGAGCTCCCAGTGGTCGTTGACGAACAGCTCGGCGCCGGCGGCATCGC
>DATAGN010000345.1:0-2311 GCA_036263715.1 Ramlibacter sp. | reverse complement strand
GCCCGCACGGGCTTGGTGAGCAGCGGCAGGTGGTGTTCGCGCGCGGCGGCGAAGATCTCGGGGGCGGTGTCGCCGGTCAGCAGGATCGCGGGCAACGCGTCACCGAAGTGCGCCCGCAGGTCGGCGACGGCGGCGATGCCGGACAAGCCGTCGCGCAGCCGGTAGTCGGCCAGCACGGCTTCGGGGCTGTGCTCCATCGCAACCAGCGCTTCGGCAGCGGACGCGGCGGCAACCACGTCGCAGTGCCAGTCGCGCAGCAATTGCACCAGGCCTTCGCGCACGTCGGCCTCGTCTTCCACGACGAGCACGGAGCGCCCCCGCAGCGCGTCGAGGTCCGGCGCCTCGGGAGTTGCCGCAGCGACGGCAGCTTGCGCAGGGTCCCCGGCGGGCACCTCGAGACGGAACACCGTGCCCATGCCGACGTCGGATTCCAGGTGCAGCGGATACCCGAGCAGCCGCGTGATGCGGCGCACCGTGGCCAGGCCCAGGCCGAGACCCTTGCGCCGGTCCCGCTCCGGATTGCGCAGCTGGAAGAACTCCTCGAACACGCGTTCGTGCTGGTCCGGCGGGATGCCGATGCCGGTGTCGGCCACTTCGATGGTGGCCGTTTCCCCACCGGCAACCGCCATGACTTTCACGCCGCCCTGCTCCGTGTAGCGCAGCGCGTTCGACACCAGGTTGCCGAGCACCCGTTCGAGCAGCACCGGGTCCGCATGCACCACCACCTCCGCCCCCGCGAGGCTGAAGTCCAACCCGTTCTTGCGGGCGATCGGCGCATAGGCGGCTTCCAGGCGCCGGTACAGCGTGGCCAGCGCGAAGTGCGACAGCTGCGGCTTCACGTGGCCGGCGTCGAGCTTGGAGATGTCCAGCAGTTCGTCGAACAGCGACTCCAGCGCGTCGACGCTCGAGAGGATCTGGTCGATCTTGTGCGCGTCCTGCGGGTCGCGCCGCAGCTCGCGCAGCGAAGCGGCGTACAGGCCCAGCGCCTGCATCGGCTGGCGCAGGTCGTGACTGGCCGCGGCGAAGAACTGCGACTTGGCCAGGCTGGCCTGCTCGGCGCGCGCCTGCGCGGCTTCGGCGAGCTCGGTTTTCTGGCGCAGTTGCTCCACCAGGTCGTCGTTGCGGTGCGCGTACTCCAGCGAGCGGCGGATGGTGTCCGCCTGGCTGCGCCCGAAGGCGAGCAGCATGGTGCAGTAGAAGACGAAGGCGAAGGCGAGCAGGCCGTACTCGGAGGCTCCGCGGGTCGCCGCCAGGTAGACCAGTTCGGCGGCCATCGGCAGCAGGATCGCGGGCAGGTAGACAAACAGCGCCGGGCGGTGGTAGGCGTTGGTGGTGACACTGCCCGCGGCCATGCCGGAGATCGTGACCATCAGGAATGCCTGCCCGAGCGCGTCCGCAGCGGGGAACAGGAACAGCGCGGTGCAGCCGAAGAGGCCGCCGCCGACGCCCATGCCGACGGTGTAGCGCGCGGCCCAGGTCCGCAGTGCCTGCAGGTCGCGCGTGTCCGCCCGATGGAATGCGCTCCACAGCGCGATGCGCACGGCCTGGTTGGCCAGCACGAGGCCGAACCAGGCCGAAAGGACGCCGTGGGGCGCCGTCTTCCACATCGCCGCCACGACCACGGCAGCGACGACGACCGCGATCAGGCAAGCACGCGGCCCTTGCCGGTACAGCGCGTGGACGGCGTCGCGTTCGACGCGCAGGTCGGCGGTGCTCACGGCTGCAGTCCGGCGGCAGGAAGGTAGCCCAGGCGCTGCGCGGCGAGCACGGCCTGGGTGCGGTTGTCGGCGCCGAGCGCCTCGAAGATCGCCGCCACGTGCGCCTTGGCGGTCCGCTCCGCGATGTCGAGCGTGTTGGCGATCTCCTTGTTGGAATAGGCTTCGCCCAGCAGCCGCAAG
Organism: Ramlibacter sp.; assembly: GCA_036263715.1. GTDB lineage: Bacteria > Pseudomonadota > Gammaproteobacteria > Burkholderiales > Burkholderiaceae_C > Ramlibacter. Next base: position 413 of record DATAGN010000345.1, on the reverse strand, counting down.
ACTTCGAGCTGCCGCAGCGTGAGCTGGCCGGCGGGCGGCGGCGAGGCTGCACGCACCGACGGCATGAAGACCCCGCCCTGCAGCACCGTGCGGATTGCAGCGGCCACTTCGCCGACTGGCAGCGACTTGGGGATGAAGCCCGAGGCGCCCGCGGCGAAAGCGCGCTGCACCGCCTGGGCGTCCTCCTGCGCCGACACCACCACCCGCGAGACGGCCGGGAAGCGGGCCGCGTACACGGCCAGGGCTGCGAACCCGTCCATGCCGGGCAGGCGGATGTCCAGCAGCACCGCGTCGACGTCCGGATCGCGTTCGAGTTCGCGCAACCCCTCTTCCGCGCTGTTGGCGCCCCGCACCGCAACGCCCTCCAGGTGCGCCCGCAGCGCGCTCATCATCCCCTCGCGATAGAGCGGATG
>DATAGN010000344.1:0-10213 GCA_036263715.1 Ramlibacter sp. | reverse complement strand
GGTGCCGTTGGTGACGAAGAAGCAGTGGTCGGCGTTGAAGATCCGCGCCGCGTTGCGCTCCGAAGCGGCCACCGGCCCGGTGTGATCGAGCAGCTGCCCCAGTTCGTCCACCGCGTTGCACACGTCGGCGCGCAGCATGTTCTCGCCGAAGAACTGGTGGAACATCTGGCCGACCGGGCTCTTGAGGAAGGCCACGCCGCCTGAATGCCCGGGGCAGTGCCAGGAATAGGAGCCGTCTTCCGCGTAATCGAGCAGCGCCTTGAAGAACGGGGGCTGGATGCCTTCGAGGTACGCCTTGGCCTCCCGGATGATGTGGCGCGCCATGAACTCCGGCGTGTCCTCGTACATGTGGATGAAGCCGTGCAGCTCGCGCAGGATGTCGTTGGGCAGGTGCTGCGAGGTCTTGGTCTCGCCGTACACGTAGATCGGCACGTCGGCGTTCTTGCGCCGCACGGTGTCGATGAAGCCGCGCAGGTTCAGCACCGCGGGGTCGAGGTCGGGTCCGGGCGTGAACTCCTCGTCGTCGATCGACAGGATGAAGGCGCTGGCGCGGCTTTGCTGCTGCGCGAACTGCGACAGGTCGCCGTAGCTGGTGACGCCCAGCACCTCGAAGCCCTCCGTCTCGATCGCCGTCGCCAGGGCGCGGATGCCCAGGCCGGAGGTGTTCTCCGAGCGGTAGTCTTCGTCGATGATGACGATGGGAAAGCGGAACTTCATGCGGGCGTCCAGAGGGGAAATACGGGCGAAGGGGCGAAGTGTATGAAATCTGGCGACCCGGAAGTTGCACGGATGAGGAAATCGCCCACAATGCCCCGCGAAGGGGATTTATGGCTGACTCGACCCTCTGGTGGCTGCTGGCCGGCGCCGCCGTCGCGATCGAACTGATCACCGGCACTTTCTACCTGCTCATGCTGGCGATCGGCATGGCGGCCGGCGCCGTCGCCGCGCACCTGGGCGCGTCGCTCACCACGCAGCTCGTGGTCGCCGCCGTCGTGGGCGGCGGCGCGGTGGGCGGCTGGCATGTCGTCCGCCGTCGCCGCGGCGGCGACGCCCCAGGCAGCACCAACATGGATTTCGACGCGGGCGAGCCCGTGCAGGTGGTGCAGTGGACCACCGAGAACACCACCACCGTCCGCTACCGCGGCACCACCTGGACGGCCGTGCCGGTCGGCGGCGTGCCGCAGGGCCCCGGCTTGCACCGCGTGCGCGAGGTCGATGGCAGCCGGCTGGTGGTGGAGAAGATCTGAGACACAGTTCGCGCAACGGAGGAAGCAAGAGGAATGCGAGGAAGAAAAACTGGTTGGCTGGCCGCCTGCGTGTTGGCCGGGCTGCTCACCGCCTGTGGCGGTGGCAGCGGGGAAGGGACCGTTCCCGCGGCTGCGGCAGCCGATCCACCCGCCCCGCCCCCTCCTGCCCTGGAAACCGCCCGGCCGGTGGCGACCGGCAACATCGCCGGCCTGGCACTGACCGCCCGCGGTACGGACCTCGTGGTCTCCGCCGTGGACGCCGACAGTGGCCAGCGTTGGCCGCTGCGGCGCTACACGGCCGCTAACGGGAACGGATGGGGCAGCGTGGTCGCCGATCCGCTCGGGCGCTTCGTCCTCGCCGATGCGGGTGGGCAGGTGCGCGCCTTTGCGTTCGACGGCCAGACGGGCGAACTCTCGACGGACTCGGCTGCCGTCGCCGCGCCGGGCGTGGACCTGCGTCAGCTGCGCATCACGCCGGATGGCCGTTTCGCCTATCAGCCGACGACGGACCGGCGCGTGCGCGGCTTCGCGGTGGATGGCAGCGGCCGCTTGACGGAACTTGCGGGCTCGCCTTTCGGCACGCCCGTGCTGGAGGAATTTTCGGAAATCCTCTTCCATGCGGATGGCGGCTACCTGTTCGTGAACGCGCGGGGCGTGCGGGTCGCCCGGCCGGAACTGCCCAAGAGCCTGTATGACCCGCACCGGCCCGTCCCGGTGTTCCGCATCGATGCGGCCACAGGTGCGCTGACGCGCGTTGCGCGCGAGCCGCTCGGCGATGACGAGACCGGCGCGATCGCGTTGGCGGGCTCACGTCACGCCTGGGTGCAGCGGCAGGACGGCAGCTGGCGGCTGCATGCCTTCGACACGGGAAGCGGTCAATTGCGCCCGGTCGCGCCGGAGCTGCGCATCGGCGACTGGTCCACGGAGCTGGCCGCCGTGGCGGGCGGCACGGTCCTGATCGTCAGTTCGAACGTCGGCGGCGTGACGCAGCAACAGGCGTACCGCGTCGACCTAGAGGCACCAGGCCTGGCGCCCCTGGGCGGCCCGTTGCGCCTGCCCGGCAGCCCCCAGTCCGAGCTGGACCGCCTGCGCTTGAATGACGTGGTGGTCGCAGCGGGCTCGCAAGGCCTGCAGCCGACCGCGATCCTGGCAAGCTCCACGGCCGCTGCCCTGCTCCCGCGGAAGCCCTCTCCATGGCGGGCAGTGACGTATGGCCTGGATGCGGTGAATGGCCGCGTGCGGGTCTTGCAGGTCTCCCCCGAGGACGGCACCCTGGCAGAACTCGCGGATGCGAGCACGCCGGTGCCTGGTGTTCCGCGCACCCTGGCCCACAGCGTGGACCGCGGCTGGATCGCTGTCCTGTCCACCAGCGCCGACGGCGCGGGCACCGTCTCGTTGCTGCGCATCGACCGCGCCACGGGCCGGCTGACCCCGGCCGGCAGCGCCTCCACCGGCAAGCAGCCGGTGGCACTGGCCTTCGGCGGCCAGCCGCGGCTCTACGTCGCCACGGCGGAGGGCATCGATGCCTTCGACGTCGACGCCGCGGGCGGCCTGCGCAAGTTGGCCGCTTCTCCGATTCCCGTGGCGTATGGGCCGCGCACCAGCGATCCGGCGACGAGCGCGCAGCCGCTGACGGACCGCCTCCCGGCGGACCTGAACTACAACGGGTTCTTGTTCGTTGCCACGAACAAGGGCAGCCTGGGCGAGGTCTCCAGCCTGTTCGAGGCCAGTCCCGGCAGCGTTTTCCAGGGCGTGCTCGGCCCCGTGCACAACGGACCCACGGGCTGCATGAATGGTCCCGGCGCCCAGGGCTCGACGCTCACCGAGGCCGGCAGCGGCACCATTGCGCTCGCCGCCGCCGGGCTCCGCGTGCTCTACGCCCTGAACCGCGACTCGGCAACGGTGACGGGGCACTTCGCACAGCAGATCCCGAGTTGTCCGACCGTCACGTTCATGCGGCCCCTGCCCGGCAGCCCGGTGTCGACCGGCTCCCAGCCCGTCGCAATGGCGCTCGATGCAGCACGGCGCCACCTCTTCATCGCCAACACGGGCGGAGGCGGATCGGTCTCTGTGTTCGCGGTCGACACCAACGGTGCCTTGACCGCCGCGCCTGGATCGCCCTTCCCCCTGGCACGCGTGCCCGCGCGCCTGTGGACCGACGCTTCCGGCGCCTTCCTCTACACCAGCGATGCCGCCGGCCAAGTGGATGTGCTGGCCGTGGATCGCTCGAGCGGCGGCCTGGGGGCGCCGCGCCGCGCCACGGGCTTGCCCGTGCACTTCGCCGCGGACCTCGTGCTGGGCATCCGCTGACCGCCCCAAGATCACCAAGACTGCGGAAGGGAAACAGCATGAAGCATCGATCGGGAGGGCTCCGCGCCTGGCTGTCGGCCTCTGTGGCGGTACTGGCCCTCGTAGGCTGCGGCGGCGGCGGCGGAGGCGGCGAAGCGTCGACCGTCACGCCGGCGCCGGCTGCACCCACGGCGGCGCCAGCGGCACCGTCCCCACCCGCCGCGGCCCTTGCGCAATCGGCTCTTCGCTTCGCCATCGGCACCACCGCGGACGGCTCGGCGCTGGAGATCTCCGCCTTCCTGCCTGCCGACGGCAGTTTCCGGCGCCTGCGTGGCTACACCGCCGCGTCCCTGGGCGTTGCCAGCATCGGTCTTACCTCGATCGACCCCACGGGCAGGTTCCTGTACCGCTTCGGCGACACAGGGCCCGTGATGCACCGCCTGACCGTGGACGGCATCGTGAACACCGCCGGCCGCACTGCAACGCAGGGCCGCTTCGCATCCACTCCGGCGTTCACGCCGGATGGTGCTTTTGTCTATGCATGGTCGGAGGACGACCAGCTGGCCCGCCTGCGCGCCTATGCGATCACGAGCGAAGGCCTCTGGACCGAGCTGCCGGGTTCGCCTTTCGCGACCACGGACCGCACGTCCACCGGTGCCCTGCAGGTGCACCCCTCCGGCCGGTTTCTCGTGCGTGGCGCACCGTCGTACACCAGTGGGCCGCTCACCGGCTACACGATCGAAGCCAATGGCGCCCTCAAGCCGATCCCGTCGACCCCGCCCAGCCTGGCGAATACAACGGGGCCGGTGGTGTTTGCCGGCACGGCGCGCCTCTGGGTGCAACGTCCGGACGGCTGGTTCCTCTTTTCCGTGGGCCAGGACGGCACCCTCGCCGTCCTCACCACCAACCCGACGTTTCCCTCCGGCACCACGCTGGTCGCCGACGCAAGCGGGAAGTGGCTGGTGGTCGCCACGCCTGAATCCAACTTCGAGTTCGCGCAGTTGCAGCTCCATGCCTTCGAGGAAGGTAGCAACAGGCTCACCCGCGTCGGGGCTCCGGTGCGCGGATATGCCTCCTCGCTGGTGGCAGACCCGGTCGGTGAACTGTTCCGGTCACGCGACCTGGTGCTGCGGCCGGACGCCAACCGCGGGCTGCTCGTGGGCGCCATCAGCCCGGAAACAGGCCTGGCCGTGCTGGGGACCGCCTCCTCGGACCCAATCTCCTTCATGTACGCGCTCGACGCCGACGCAGGGCTGGTGCGCGTGCTGAAGACGGACCCCGCCACCGGCGCCCTCACCCAGGTCAGCGGCGGTGCTGCCACCATGGTCGGACGACCGGTGGCGCTCACCGTCAGTCCGCGGGGCGAATTCGTGGCAGTGGTCGCCAGGGACGGGGCCGACGCCGGAGTGATGCGCATCTTCCGCATCGGCGGCACCGGCAACCTGCTCGCCGGCTTCACGGCGGCGATCCCGGTCGGCCCGCAGCCCACCGCCGTCGCCATGAGCGCGGATGGCAGGCACATCTACGTGAGCCACGCAAACGGCATCGACGCATTCGCCTTCGAGCCCACCGGCGTAGTGCGCAAACTCGCCGGATCCCCCTTCGCAACCGGCTTCGCGGGCATCGCGGGCCGTTACGACCCCGTGCAGCAGCGAATCGTCTACGACCTGCCCGATGTGCCGGAACCCGGCCACCCGGCAGCCGACCTCCTCCAGGCCGGTGGCGTGCTGTTCGCGGCGACCAACGCCGGCGCAGAGGGAGACGTGTCCACCCTCGGCACCTCTCCCGACGGAACGCTGTTCGGCATCCACACGGGACGTGCCGCGTGCGCTGTCGGTGCGCCTGCGACCGGCTCGACCTTCAGCCCCTCCGGCACCGGTACCCTCTTCCTCGGCAGCGCCGGCAAGGGCCGTCTGGTGTACGCGCTCAACAGCGAGTCCGGCACCATCGCCGGGTTCCGCGCCGTCGGTGGTGCCTGCGTGCAGACCGAAGGCTGGATGCCTGCGATCACGGGTTCACCCTTCGCCATCGGCGCGCGGCCCACCGCGATGGTGGTGGACCCTTCCGGGCGCTACTTGTACGCGGCGCACCCTGGAAGCGTGGCGGGCCAGGTCAGCGTATTCACGGTCAGCCCGATCTCCGGCACCCTTTCCCGCGTGGGCGGCTCCCCCTTCCCGCTGGCGATGGTCCCCCAACGCATGTGGATGGACCTGGCGGGCAAGTTCCTCTACACGAGCGACGCTGCCGGCAACGTCGATGTGCTGACCGTCGATCGCGGCACGGGCGCGCCCGGCCCTGCTCGCAGCACGCTCATCGGGCTGCGCGCGCACATTGCACGGGACGTGCTGGTCACCGTCCGCTGATCCCTTCCTGCCAGGGAACACCATGGAAGTAGCCGTCGTCCTCTTCGTCATCGCCGTCATCTTCGTGTTGCGGCGGATGAAGGTGTGGCAGCACACGGCCTGCGTGTCGTTCGCCGTCGTGCTGTCGCTCGCCGGCTGCGGCGGCGGGGGTGGGAGCGCGGATGCGCCACCCGAGACTCTCTCCGGACCGCCAGAAACACCGGCACCCACTGCGCCGGGCGCGCCCGCGCCCGCGCCCGCCGCGCCTGCCACTGCCGCGATTGCATCGCTGACCTATGCCATCGACGCGGACGCGAGCCTTGTCCGGGTCCTGCGGGTCGACGCTTCGAGCGGTGCGCTTGCGCCTTTCTCCGGCGCGACCGCCGCCGTCATGGGCCGACCGGTGGCGCTCGCCGCCAGCCGGCAGCCGCCCCTTCTGGCCGTGGTGTCCAGCAATGGCGATGCGGCCGGGGTCCTGCGGATCTTCCGCATCCCGGCAGGCGGCCAGCCGCTGGCGCCCAGTTCGACCGTCCAGACCGGCTCCTCCCCGACGGCGGTGACCATCAGCTCCGATGCGAAGTGGGTGTACGTGAGCCATCCGCAAGGCATCGACGGCTTCCAGCTGGACGCGGCAGGCGTCGCCCGCAAGGTGGCGGGCTCCCCTTTCGTGACCGGGTACGCGGAGATCCGGGCCGCGGTCGATCCCGCCTATCCCATGGGCCGGCCGCTGCCGGAGGAGCCGGTGAACGATCGCCCGGCGGCCGACCTGCTGCTCGCGGGCCCGCTGTTCGCCGCGACGAACAAGGGACCGCAGGGCGAGGTCTCCACTTTGGGATCGCGCGACGACGGGACGCTCTACGGCTTGCACACGGGCGTGGCACTGTGCGCCATCGGGCTGCCGGCGATGGGGTCCACCTTCAGCGCCTCGGGTGCCGGCACGATCGCCCTGGCCGCGAGCAACGGCTTTGTCTATGCCTTGAACCGCGACTCCAGCACCGTCGCAGGGTTCCGGCTCGGCGACCCCAGCTGCAGGCAGCAAGGCTGGATGCCTCCCGTCCAGGGATCGCCGTTCGCCACGGGAGCGCGCCCCTCGGCTTTCATCATCGGCCCCAGTGGCCGCTACATGTACGTGGGGCACACAGGCGGCCCCGGACGCGTCAGTGCCTATGGGATCGATCCGCAATCCGGCACGCTGTCGCCGCTGCGCGGCTCGCCCTTCCCGCTGGCGATGGTGCCTGCGCGGATGTGGACCGACCGGACCGGCCAGTACCTCTACACCAGCGACACGGCGGGCAATGTCGATGTCCTCACCATCGACCCGTCCACCGGCGCGCCCGGCGCTGCCCGAAGCACCTTGCCGGGCAGCCGGGCGCACATGGCGCAGGACGTGCTCCTGCCCACCCGCTGATCCATCCACCAACCAGGCAACTGCCCCATGGAAATCGCCGTCGTCCTCTTCGTCATCGCCGTCATCTTCGTGGTGCGCTCGGTCAAGGTCGTCCCGCAGCAGAACGCCTGGGTGGTCGAGCGCCTGGGCAAGTACCACGCCACGCTCACGCCGGGCCTGAACTTCCTGGTGCCCTTCGTCGACCGCGTGGCGTACAAGCACAGCCTGAAGGAGATCCCGCTGGACGTGCCCAGCCAGGTCTGCATCACGCGGGACAACACGCAGCTGCAGGTGGACGGCATCCTGTACTTCCAGGTGACGGATCCCACGCGTGCCAGCTACGGCTCCTCCAACTACATCGTGGCGGTGACGCAGCTCGCCCAGACCTCGCTGCGCAGCGTGATCGGCAAGCTGGAACTGGACAAGACCTTCGAGGAGCGCGACATCATCAACGCGCAGGTGGTGCAGGCCATCGACGAGGCGGCCCTGAACTGGGGCGTGAAGGTGCTGCGCTACGAGATCAAGGACCTGACACCGCCGGAGGCGATCCTGCGCGCGATGCAGTCGCAGATCACGGCGGAGCGCGAGAAGCGCGCGCTGATCGCCGCGTCCGAAGGCCGCCGGCAGGAACAGATCAACATCGCCACCGGCGAGCGCGAGGCCTTCATCGCCCGTTCCGAAGGCGAGAAGCAGGCCGAGATCAACAAGGCGCAAGGCGAGGCTGCGGCGATCATCTCCGTGGCGGACGCCACCGCGGAGGCGATTCGCAAGGTGGCCGACGCCATCCGGCAGCCGGGCGGCGAACAGGCGGTGCAACTGAAGGTGGCCGAACGCGCGGTCGACGCCTTCGGCAGGGTGGCCGAGGATGCGACGACCACGCTGGTCATCCCGGCCAACATGAGCGAGGTCGCGGGCCTGATCGCCTCGGCGATGAAAATGATGTCCAGCACGCGCACCCCCGCCGCGGTGCCGCTGCCGGAAGCACCTCAGGCGCCCCCGGAGCGGTTCGGGCGCTAACGCATCCAGGGCACGTTGCCGTGGGGCTGAGGAAAACGAAGAGGATCACGATGTCGCAGCTCCATCGCGGCGCGGTCAGGCCGCTGGCCGCTTCCCTGGCGCTCTCATGCGCCTTGCTGCTCGCCGCCTGCGGTGGCGGAAGCGGCGGTACGGAACTCACGTCGGGGTCGGCCACCACTCCGTCGGCCCCGGCCTCCGCTCCCTCCGTGACACCGCCGGCACCGCCTCCAAAGGACGTCCTCGCCGCCTTGCCGGCGTCTACCCGCTTCGCATATTCGACCCACCTGTTCGCGAATTCGCTGGCGGTGCTCGCCGTCGATCCGGAGAACGGCACGCAGCGCGTGCTCGCCACGCACCAGGCCAACCTGTTCTACGGACTGGCCGCCGACCCGCAGGGGCGCTACCTCTACGCGAATGCGGGAAACCAGGGGAACCCCTCCTTCCCGTTGTCGGTGATGACGATCGATCCGCAAACGGGCGGGTTCTCTGCGACCACGACGGCGCACCCGAATCTCGACGCCACGAGGCTCGGTTTCTCCCCGTTTGGCGATCTCGCCTTCAAGTCGACGGACGATGCAGGCGTCCGCGTCTTCCGCATCGGCGGTTCGGGCGTGCTGAGCGAGATCGGCAGCTCGCCCGGTGCAAGGGCGGACTCGTCGTTCGACGTGAAGGTGCATCCTTCGGGCAAGCTCCTGTTCGTCTCCTCGGACGAGACCTTTGCGTACGACCCGCAGCTCGGACAGCCTGCGAAGACGTACCTGCTCGACCGGACGATGGGTACCGTCAAGGCGGTCGCGCGAACGGACCCGGCACCCGGCACGGTGCTTTGGCTGGCGGGCCCGCAATCGGTGTGGGTGCGCAACCAGGATGGACTGGAACTGCTCGCGGTGGACACCGGGACGGGACTGCTGTCGCGACGCGCAAAGCGGACGGTCCTGGGCCTCGGGACAGGCGCCCCCTTCTTCCTGACCGTGGCGACCGACACCTCCGGCAAGTTCCTCCTGGTCAGCGAAGGCACGAAGCTGCAGGCGTATGCCGTCGATGCCGACGCGGGCACGGTGACGGCGATCGGCGCGGCGCTGCCCCTGGTTAGCCGCGCGCTGCAAACTGCGCGGCTGAACGCGGACGAGCGGACCGGGCGGTTCCATCTCGGTGACCTCATCGTGCGCATCGATGCGAGTGCCGGCGTGGTGCCGGTCGGCGTGTCCCCGCTCGGGAATACCAATGCGGCGCTCATCGGGGGTGCCCCGCTCACCAAGTTCCCCACTGCGGTGTACGGCATAGACTCCGCCGCCCGCGTGCTGCGCGTGCTGTGGCAGGACGAGGCGACCGGCGTTCTCTCGCCCGTCGGCTCGCCGAAGCCGCTCGCCGGGGTACCGCAGGCTGTTGCAGTGGGCCCGGCTGGCACTTCCGCGGATGCGGGGCAGGCGGGCACCTTCGTGCTGGTGGCGACAGCGAACGGTTCCCTTCCCGGCACCCTGGCGAGGTTCACGGTCGACAAGCGAAACGGCGCGGCGACGCCAGGGAGCACGACCGACATCGGGCCGCGACCCACGTCGATAGCAACGAATCTCGGACCCTGGAACCTCGGGTACGGGATCATCGTCGGCCACGAAGGCGCAGCAGGGATCGACTTTGTCGGCTCCTGGCTGGGGCAGCTCGTCTGGACCGGCACGTTCCCCGTTGCTTTCGGACCACCGAAGAGGGTCGGCACGTCCTCCAACGGGCAACCGATCGTGGAGTACGACCCCATTTCGCCGGGCTCGGGTGTCACCGACCTGCTGCTCGCCGGTTCCAAGGCGTACGTGGCGATTCCGAACGATGCCACCGGCGCGGGGACACCTGGCGCCCTTTCGACGCTGAACGACGCCCTCCAAGAGGGGCGTTCGTTGACCGCGGCGAGTACCGGCACCGAATCCGCGCACGGGTCC
>DATAGN010000343.1:0-8663 GCA_036263715.1 Ramlibacter sp. | reverse complement strand
GTCCGATGCCGTCGGAGCTGCCCCCGGCGGGGAAGGGGATGACCAGCTTGATCGGCCTGCTGGGATAGTCTTGCGCCTGCACCGGCAGTGCGGCGAGCGACAGCACTGCGGCCAGGCCGAATGCCAGCGCGCGGCGTCTTTCGGGCGTGATCGGAAAGCGGTTGGCGAGGGTGCGCACGATGGCCTTTCACCTGGAGGGGCGGAAAAGCCATTCTGCACCGGATGCCGGCCGGCTCCCCGGGGCGCTTACAGGCTGGCGGATTCGCCAGGCAGCATCACCGTGTGGTTGCTTCCATCCGGGAAGATCCACGTCTGGGTGACCACGTTCGCCGCTGCGTCCTCGGCCTCGTCGCGCAGCGCCAACGATCCCGGTGCGGGGCCGGCGCCGAGCACCGTCGTGTCGGGCGGGCTCGAGGCGTCAGCCGCTGTCTGCAGCACGGTGTGGTTGCTGCCGTCCGGGAAGTACCAGGTCTGCATCTGCGGACCGGAAGACGGGACGGACACATCATCCAGCGCGGCCTGCGCCGCACCGCTCGCTGCCAGCACGCCGGCCAGCAGCCATGCAGGGGTCAAAGAGCTTCTCTTCATAACGAACTCCGCCAGGAAGTGAATGGACGTCCCGGCACGCGCCGGGCGATCACTAGGTGGGAGCCGCTGCGGCCGCCGCGGATCGGACAATTTTGTGGCGTTTTGTAGGACGAGCCTGCGGCCGGGCTGGCTGCCGCGCCGCTGCGAGAATTCCGTGCATGTTCGAATCGCTCATGGCCTCGCTCCAGTCCTTGCAGGGCTTGCCTGCGTACGCGCTGGTGTTCGGCATCCTGGTGGGCAGCGGCTTCGGCCTGCCCATGAACGAGGACCTGCTGCTGGTCACGGCCGCTGCGCTCACGCTCTCGGGTGTGATGGCCCCGTGGCCCCTCATTGCGGTGGCCTGGTGCGGGCTCGTGATCGCCGACGGTCTCATCTTCCACTGGGGCCGTCTCTTCGGCACGCGCCTGCTCGAGCACCGCTGGCTGGCGCATGCGATCGCGCCGCGGCGGCTCGCGGCCATGCAGTCCTTCATGCAGCGGCGCGGGGCGTTCGCGATCTTCGCCGCGCGCTTCATGCCCGGCCTGCGCAGCGCCGTGTATCTCGCCGCCGGGTCCTTGCGCGTGCCCTACCGGCAGCAGTTCCTCTACGACGGCCTCGCCGCCGCCATCGAGCTGCCGCTGCTGGTGTTCGCGGTGCGCTACGTGGGCGGGCGGTGGGACGAACTGGTGCCGTACTGGCCGTGGCTGCTCGCCGCTCTCGTGGTGCTGGCGATCGCGGCCTGGGCCGTGCGCCGCTGGGCACGCTGAGCGCTCAAGCGCTCGCTGCGTCTGCCTGTTGCATCTGCAGCGCGCTCATCTTCACGCTCGCGAGCTCCAGCGCGAAGCGCAGCTGCGTGCCCTGCACGGACAAGCGCATCGTGAGCGCCCCCGTGATCTCGCTGCACGCCACGCGCAGTCCCATGGCACTCAGGACGGCGTCGCGCAGGGACAGCGACGCCATGTCCGCGCTCAGCCCGCGGCCGACGGCGACGGAGTGCAGGCGGATGGCATTGCGGCCGGCCGCGCGCCCGGTGAAGTCGGCCTGCACGCCGGGGGCGCCGAAGCGCCCGTCGCCCAGTTGCACGTCGCCCGAAAGCGCGGTGCGATCGAGCAGCAGGCGCGATTGCGCCGTCACGCCCTGCGTCGCCGCCGCCGGCGCCTGTCGCATCAGCCCCTCGCCGAACTCCTGCAGCCGCAAATGGCCGCGGTCGGTGACCCGGGCGCCGAGCAGCGAGCCGCGCCGCTCGAACTCGACGCCGGCCACGGGTGAGTTCGAGAACTGGTAGATGTAGCTGCGCCCGTTGGGTGCATCGACATACACGCCCAGGCGGCTGACGCCCATGCGCGAGTCCGGGCCCACGTGTTCGACGGTGGCCTCGTTGAAGTTGATGCGGCCCTGGCGGATGGGCACCGTCACGTCGGAGTCGAAGATCAGGTGCGCATCGACGATCTTGGCCTTGATCCTGCCGTCGGCGCCGGCGAACGGGCCGAGCGACCACGCGCCCGTTGCGCTCTCCCCGGCCGCGGCCATCGCGTCGTGCAGGTCGGCGCCGGCCTGCGCCAGGAAGCCCACCGGTCCATGCACTTTCACGTCCGCGAGTTCGGCCCCGGCTGCCGCGAGCGAAGTCAATCGCGGCCGGCCGTCGTCCATGTGCACCTGCGCCGCCAGCTGGTGCAAGGCGAGCCGACCCACCTCCAGCACGAGCGGGCCCGCTGCGAGCCAGAGCGACGCCGCCTCCACCTTGCGCACCGCGAGCGCGATGCCTCCGCCCGCTTGCGGCGACCACGAGAGCCCTTCGACGGCCAACCGGTTGCTCGCCTCCTGGCCCGTGGAGCGGACGTCCAGCCCCAGCAGGAGCGCGACGAGCCGCGCTGCGAGGGCGTCCCGCATCAGTGCACCTTGGCCTGCAGGGCGCGCTCCATCATCTGCCCCAGTTCGTCCATCGCATAGGGCTTGGGCAGCAGCAGCAGGCCTTCGTTCTTCGCCTCCTGCCGGAACGACTCGGCGTAGCCGGAAGTCAGGATGACGGGCAGCTCGGGGTAGTCGCGCCGCACCCGCCGGGCCATGTCGATGCCGGTCAGCTTGCCGGGCATCATCACGTCGGAGAACACCAGGTCGATGTGGCTGTCGTGCTCCAGCGTGAACAGTGCTTCGACGGCCGTGCCGGTGCGCAGCGTGTCGTAGCCCAGGTGCTCCAGCATTTCGGCGACGAGTTCCGCGACTTCGCTGTCGTCTTCCACGATCAGCACCCGCCGGCGCACCGCCGGCGCCGCCGACCTGGCCACCGTGATACCCGGCGCAGGAGCGGCAGGCGCGGCTTCGCGCGACCGCGGCAGCAGCAGCGTGACCGTGGTGCCCCGATCCGGCGCGCTGTCGATTTCCGCGAGACCGCCCGCGGCCTTGGCAAAGGCGTGGACCTGCGCCAGGCCGCCCCCGGATCCCTTGCCCTGGTCCCTGGTGGTGACGGAGGGCTCCGAGGCGCGCTCCCGCACGGCGGGCGCCATCCCGGTGCCGGTATCGCCGACCGACAGCCGCACGTAGTCACCAGGGGGCAGCTTGCGCGGGTCGCTGGTGTTGTCGGCGGTGATCGATACGGTGCCGCCGCGCGGCATCGCGGCGCGCGCATTCACGCCCAGGTTCACCAGCACCATCTCCAGCTCGGTCGCGTCGACGTGCACCGGCCACAGGTCCGGCGCGTAGTGGCTGACCACGCGCACCTGCCCGCCCAGCGTGCGATTGAGCAGGTCCTGCATGCCTTCGATGCAGGCGGCCAGGTGGAGCGGCTTGGGCGCCGGGGGCTTGCTGCCGCCGAAGGTGAGCAGCTGCCGCGTGAGCGCCGAGCCTCGCTCCACGGCGCGGCGCATGCCGTCCAGGGCGCGCCGCTGGCGGTCGCCGTCGGGCTGCCGCAGCAGCACGCTGATGCCGCCGGCGATGACCATCAACAGGTTGTTGAAGTCGTGCGCGACGCCGCCGGTGAGCCGGCCCATCGCCTCGAGCTTCTGCGCCTGGCGCAGGGCCTCTTCGACCTGCTTGCGCTCGGTGATTTCCACGGCTTCGGCCACGAGGGCGACGACGCGCCCGTCGGCGTGCACCGCCCGCAGCGTGAAGTCGTATTCGCGCCAGCCGCCCACCGGGAGGTCCAGGCGCAGCTCGCGACGGACTGTCTCGCCCCGGCCCGCCGATTGCACGAACTGCTGGATGTCGTGCGCCATGCCGGGCGTGCGCGTGAACCACGGCGTTTCCCACAGCAACTGCCCGGTCACCGCCGCGAGCGGCTGCCCGATGGCCGCCAGCGCGGTCTCGTTGGCATCGAGCACGCGACCCTCGGGCGTGACAAGGCACTGGGACACGGAGCTCGCCTGGAATGCCGCGCGCAGCAGGGCCTGGGACGCCTGGTTCATCGCGGCGATTCTCGCCCCCGGCGCAAGAGGTCGGCGTAGGCTGGCGCCTACGCGCGGCGGTCCCTGCAACACACCGCCTGTAAACTGGCCGACCGCCCCAGCACCCCGAGGCCATGGGTTCCTCCACCAGCGACGCCGTTCCACCTGTGCCCTTCGGGCAGCGTGCGTGGCATGCGTATGCGATAGCGGTCGTTGCCGTGGCCGGCGGGTTGCTGCTGCGTTTCCTGCTGAATCCGCTGCTGGGGCAGCAGGGTCCATACCTGATCCTCACCCTGTCGATCGTCCTTGCAGCCCTGTACGGCGGCTTCGGTCCCGCCATGCTGGCGACGGCGCTGGGCACCATGGCCGGCACCTACCTGTTCGTGGGCAGCCGGCCAGGATGGGAGAGCGTGCTGGAACTGCCGAACATCACCCGCACGCTGCTGTTCGTCGCCATCGGGCTGAGCATCAGCATCATCGGCGGGCGGCTGAAGGCGTCGCGCCAGGCGCTGGCCGAAAGCGTGGCGGAGCTGCGCAAGAGCAGCCGCGCCAAGGACCACGTGCTGGCCACCGTGGCGCACGAGATCCGCAACCCGCTGTCCGCCCTGTCCTCGGCCAACCAGGTGCTGCAGCGCTCCGGCTCGGACCCCGCGCGGGTGGCCTGGGCCGCCGACATCGTGGCCAGGCAGGTCAAGCAGATGTCGCGCATGGCTGATGAACTGATGGACACTTCCAAGGTGCTGCACGGCAAGCTCGACATGCACATGGAGGCGCTCGACTTGGGTGATGTGCTGCGCCAGGCGCTGGCACAGAGCGAAGCCCTCGTCGCCGGCAAGCAGCACCGCCTCGCCACGCAGATACCCGGGGCCCCGGCGACGGTGCGCGGGGACGAGGGCCGGCTGGTGCAGGTGTTCGCCAACCTGTTGAACAACGCTGCGAAGTACACGCCGGGCGGCGGCCAGATCGCGTTGACCCTGGCACGCGCGCAGGCGGACTGGACCGTGACGATCGCGGACAACGGGCAGGGTTTCGACGAAAGCACGCGCGACGAGTTGTTCGAACCCTTCGTTCAGGCACCGGTGGGCGCCGCCAATGAAACCGGCGGCCTCGGGCTCGGTCTCGCCATCGTCAAGCGCATCGTGGAACTGCATGGCGGCCGCGTCGTCGCCAACAGCCCGGGACCCGGCAAGGGCGCGACCTTCAGCGTGCTGTTGCCGGCATTGCCCTAGCAGGCGAACGTGTCCGCGAGCAGTTCCGTCGCAGCGTGGCTTGCCGGCGCGACCGCCCTGGTGCGGCGGCCGCTGTTTCGCGAGGGTGCGGCCGAGGCGCTGCCCATGGCCATCGGCATCGCGGCCTGGGGCCTGGTGGCGGGGGTGGCGATGGCCAAGAGCGGCATGGGCGTGCCGCTGGCGATCCTGATGGCGCTGACGGTCTACGCCGGCTCGGCCCAGATCGCGTCGCTGCCGCTGATCGCCGCCGGTGCGCCGATGTGGGTGGTCTGGGCCACCACGCTGTGCGTGTGCCTGCGCTTCGTGGCCTTCAGCTTCCACTACCGCCCCTACTTCATGCACCTGTCGCGCGGGCGGCGCATGGCCTTGAGCTTCCTCATGGGCGACAGCAGCTTCGCCCTGTTCATCCGCCGCTTCCCGGAGCACGTGCCCGGGACGAAGTACGAGGACTACTTCCTGGGCGGCGCGCTCGTCACCTTCGGCATGTGGCAGGTCTCCATCATCACCGGCATCGTCATGGGCCTTGGCATCCCGGCCGCGTGGAACCTGGGCTTCGCGGGCACGATGGCGCTGCTGGCGCTGACCTGCACGCAGCTGCGCAACCCCCTCACCGGCATCGCTGCGCTGGTTGCCGCCTGCGCCGCCGTCGCCGCCTATGCGCTGCCGCTGAAGTTGAACATCATCGTGGCCATCGCTGCCGCGGTCGCCGTGGGCGTCCTGGCCGACCGGGTGCCCCGCATGCGCAAAGGCGCCCCGTGAGCGCGCTGGAGATCTTCTTCACGACCTTGGGGATGGCGGCCATCGCGCTGGCGTGCCGCGCTTTCTTCCTCGTGCCCAAGGAAGACCTGCCGATGCCGAACTGGCTGCGCGAGGGCCTGCGCTTTGCACCCGTGGCGGCCCTGGCCGCCGTGGTCGCCCCGGAACTGGTGATGGCGCAGGGGCACCTGGTCGACACGTGGCGCGACGCGCGCATCTTCGGGGCCCTGGCGGGCCTGGCGTTCTTCGCCTGGCGACGCAGCCTGTTCGGCACGATCGTCTGCGGGACCGCCGTGATGCTGGCGCTGCGCTTCGGGCTGGGGTGGTAAGCCTCAGACCAGCGCCGCGTGCAGGGACGACAGCACCATCGTCATGAGCGGCGGGCGGCGCGACGAGATCTCGAGCATGCCCGCCAGGGCCGCCGCGAACGAGAAGGTGGCATGGCCGATCAGTGGCGTCTGGGTCGGCGGCTTCTTCGTTTGCATGGCGCAAGGATGGGCCAGCTCCCATGGAACGACCAGCGGGTGCCCGGCCGACCTGGCGCCAGCTTCGCGCCTGCCTCAGCGTGGGACCGGAGGCCGCTGAGTCAATCGATCCGCGCTCCATTCGCCGTCATGTGGAGTTCGTGCGCGTGCAGGTCGTGCGCACCGCCACGGGCCTTCATGACCAGCACCGAACGGCTGACGACCTGCGATGCCTCGACCCGGATCCAGACGATGTTGTCGGACATGTAGCTGAAACGTCCGCCAAGGCCCGTGCCGCCGCCCCCGTCGGTGACGCCGCCCGCGGTCTCGTAAGTCAGCACGCTGGTGACCCCCGCCACCGTGAAGTGCTGGACGAGTGCATACAGGTAGTCGTGCAGCCGTTGCGAGTCGCTCGCCGCCATGATCAGGTCGCCTGCGGCGTCGAGCACCACCCGCCGGATGTTTTCCTGCCGGATGCGCCGGAAGATGGTCACCACCAGGCTGTCGATCTGCAGTTCCACCGGCGACGCGTACAGGAGCTTCAGGCCGTCCCTCTTCGCCTCCTCCACGTTCCAGCCCAGGTTGTGGATGGCCCGGGCGAGCTGCGTCGGGTTCTCCTGGAAGTTCACGTACAGCGTGGCCTCGCCATCGCGCACGCCCTGCAGCGCGAACTGGAGCGCCATGGTCGTCTTGCCGGCGCCCGCGGGCCCTGCCAGCAGCGTGGTGGAGCCGCGCCAGAGGCCGCCTCCCAGGAGCGCATCGAGGCCGGGCACGCCCCACGGCGTTCGTTCCTGCACGATCTGGTAGTCCGCCGGCACGTCGGGCGAAAGCAGCCGCGGGTAGACGTCGAGGCCGCCGGGGGTGATCTTGAAGCCGTGCTGCCCCTCGATGTAGCTGCTGCCGCGCAGCTTCAGCACGCGCAGGAAGCGCTCTTCCCGGGTGCTCGTGAAGTTGCGCGAGAGCTCGATGATGCCGTCGGCGACGGCGAACTCGGGAAGCTGCCGCGAATGTTCCTCCGTGTATTCACCGAGGAGGAAGGTCGTGGTGTCGTACGCGGTGAGCGCTCCGCTCAGCTCGTACAGCATCTGGCGCATCGCGGTGATCGAAGGGGCCAGGTCGTGCAGCGCCTTGAAGGAGTCGATGATCACGATCTTGGGCGCGAGCGTGCGGATCGCGTGGTCCACCACCGGCAGCAGCGCCTTGATCCCTTCCTCGGCCAGGCGCGGCCCGACGTCTTCGTAGTGGATCGCAACGCCCAGCTGCGACTCGCGGTAGAAGTCGAACCGTTGCAGGTACTTGATCACCTTGGCCAGCGGTTCGGACAACGTGGTCAGGTACAGGATCGGGCGATCGTCGGAGGCATTGTGGAAGGCGAGGTGCTGCACCAGGATCGTCTTGCCGGTGCCGGGCTGCCCCATGACGATGTTGATCGAATTGCGCAGGAACCCGCCGCCGAGGATGCGATCGGTTTCGGGGCTGCCCGTCTGGATGCGGTCGATCTCGTTGCGTTCGGTCAATGTTCCCCTCCTGGCGGCGCGGCGACGATGGCCGTGACCGCGGACACGAGCGCGCTGCGCTCCAAAGGCTTCTGCAGGAAAGCGTCCGCGCCCGATTCGAGAGCCCGGGCCTGGGCGGACACGGAGCTGAGCACCAGCACCCGCGTGCGCGCAAGCTCGGCGTCGCTCTTGATCAGGCGCACCAGCGACAACCCGCCCAGGCGCGGCACGAGCACTTCCGTGATGACCAGGTCGGGCCGGGCGCGGCGGGCGGCATCCAGGGCCGCATAGCCGTCGTCGAAGAAGGTCGCCTCGAAGCCGATGTCCGCCAGGAAGTCGCGCAGCAGGCGCCGGAGGTGGACGTCGTTGTCCACGACGACCACGGGCTTGAGCGCACGCGTCATCTGCCGGTGGTGCGGCCAGGTGCAGCTTTCATCCTAGGCTCCCTTCCCCAGCTGGGTGATGTAGCGCTGGAGCAGGTCGTCGGCCTGGGCCTGGCGCTGCGCCGCCAGCGCACGCGCGGCGTCGAGCGTGCGGCGATCGTCCGATTCCGCAACGCACTTCTCCAGCGCATCGAGGGCCGACTTGAGTTCCTTCTGTGCTTGCCGCCATGCAAGGCGTGCGTTCTCCAATTGCTTCGACATGGTCGCGGATCGCTGGTGCAGGGATTCTGCGAACCCGACGGACGGTCGTCTGTACGCTGGCCGACAGAGTCGTTGCATGCTCCTGCTGCTCGGGTGGCGAAGACCCATCCGGTGCGCTACTGCGGGC
>DATAGN010000342.1:0-9624 GCA_036263715.1 Ramlibacter sp. | reverse complement strand
TGGTGGCCAGCATCATCATGGCGACGATGTCGTACACGAACTGCGGCGACTCGATCATGATCATCGGGCCCGGCTTGATGCCGTGGATCAGCATCGCCGCCATCAGCACCGCGGCCGGGGCGGAGCCCGGCACCTGCAGCGTGAGCACGGGAATGATGGCGCCCGGCACGCAGGCGTTGTCGCCGGTCTCGGCGGCCATGAGGCCTTCGACCGAACCCTTGCCGAACTGGTCCTTCTCCTTGCTCGCGCGCTTGGCCGCCGCGTACGAGGACCAGGCGGCGACGTCCTCGCCCACGCCCGGCACGATGCCGACGAAGGTGCCGATCACGCCGCTGCGGAGGATGGTGCGCCAGTAGCGGAACACGTCGCGCAGCTTCGGGATCACCGAATCCAGCGTGCTGACCTTCACCGGCGGCCTGCGCTCCTGCATCGCCACCAGGATCTCCGCGAAGCCGAAGGCGCCCACCAGCGCCGGCACCAGCGAGATGCCGCCGGCAAGGTCGCGGCTGCCGAAGTGGAAGCGCTCGTAGGCATGGATGCCGTCCTGGCCGATGGTGGCGATGAACAGGCCCGCGAAGCCGGCGATCCAGCCCTTGAGCGCGTCGCCGCCCGTGAGCGTGGCCGAGATGATCACGCCGAACACGGCCAGCCAGAAGAATTCGTAGGCGCCGAACTTCAGCGCGAACTCGCCCAGCAGCGGCGTGAACAGCGCCAGGAAGAAGATGCCGATCAGCGTGCCCATCACCGAGCCGCTGGTGGCGATGCCCATCGCGCGGCCGGCCATGCCCTGCCGCGCGAGCGCATAGCCGTCAAGGCACGAAGCCGCCGATGCGGGCGTGCCGGGGATGTTCAGCAGGATGGCGCTGCGGCTGCCGCCGTAGATGGCGCCGACATAGGTGCAGATCAGCACCAGCAGTGCCTGCGCGGGCGGCAGCTTCAGCGTCAGCGTCGTCATCAGCGCCACGCCCATGGTGGCCGTGAGGCCGGGCAGCGCGCCGATCACCACGCCCACGAGCGTGGAGGCGAGCACCATCGCGATGCTCACCGGTGTGAGGAAGCCGGCCAGCGAATGGCCGAAGGCGATCAGTCCCTGGAACATGGAGGAGCCGCGCTCAAGGCAGGCGGACGTAGAAGATGTTCTGGAAGGACAGGCTCACCACCGCGCTCGTCCCCGCGCCGTAAACGAGCGCGAGCAACGCCTGCTTCGCGGTGGAGCGTCCCAGTTCCGATTGCCGCTCGCGGTCGAAGAAGAAGATGAAGGCCGCGACGAACACCAGCGTGGCCAGCCAGAAGGGGATGCCGTGGCCGACCAGGACCAGCGAGTACGCGAGCATGGCCCCGAGCACGATTGCCATGTACCTGCGCGTGTCGGCGCGGCCGGGCGCCGGAGCCCCCGCCGGACGCAAGGCGCCTTGCCGCAGCGCGCGGGCAGCCAGCAGCAGCGACAGCACCAGCAGCGCGGCGCCCAGCAGCCCCGGAACCAGGCCGGGCACTTCGTACTTGTTGATGTTCAGCTTCTCGAGCCGGTCCATGCGCCAGGCACCTACGGTGATGCCCAGCCCGATGGCGGCCCAGACCAGCGCCGAGACCAGGTCGGCCCGCGGGGAGACCGCGCCTTCCGGCGCGGATTCCATGCCCATGGCCTCAGGGCTTGGCGATGCCGACCGTGTCCGGCGCCACCTTGGTCTTGCCCGTCGAGTGCAGCAGCCACGCATTGGCCTGGATGGCAGGCATCGCCGCGTTCAGCGCCGCATCGCCCGACACGGGCGCGAACAGCGCACCGCGGTTGACGGCATAGGCCTTGATCGCCGCGTTGTTGGCGATGTTCTCGGCCCAGACCTTCTGCACCGTGGCCACCACCTCCGGCGGCACGCCCTTCGGGATGAAGATGCCGAAGTAATTGGCGGGCGACTTGAAGCCCGGGATGTACTTGCTGATCGGCTCGATGGTGCCGTAGCCCTCGATCTCCAGGGGACGGTCGGACACGGTGGCCAGCGGGCGGATGCGCTTGCCGCGGATCATCTCGGCCTGCTCCACGGCCAGCTGCGTGGTGAGGTCGGTCTCGCCAGACACCGTGGCGACCACGGCGGGATTGCCGCCGTCGTAGGTGACGTGGCGGTACTTCACGCCGGTGGCGCGCGAGATCGCCTCCATCGCGTTGTGGCCGCCGGAGGTCACGCCCGCCGTCGCCACCTTGATCTCGCCCGGCTTGGCCTTCATGGCCGCCAGCAGGTCGGCCATGGTCTTGTACGGCGTGTTGGCGCCGACACCGACCACCGGGATGTTCGCCACCGACAGGAACAGGTGCCAGTCCTTGGCCGGCACGTCCAGCATGCCCAGCGCCTGGTAGGTGCCCAGGTCCTGCGCCGCGCCGGCCGCCCAGGTGTAGCCGTCCTTCGGCGCTTCCCAGGCGTTCTTGGTGCCGATGGAGCCGGACGCCCCCGGCTGGTTGACGATGATGATCTTCTGGCCCAGCGCCTTTTCCAGCTCGCCCGCGGTCACGCGCGTGATCTGGTCGGTGGATCCGCCCGCGGCCCAGGGCACGATCAGGTTGATCGGCTTGGTGGGTTTCCACTGCGCCGCGGCGGGCAGTGCGAAGCCGAGGGCCAGTGCCGCCGCGGCGGTTTTCAGCAGGAAGCGCTTTTGCATATCTCTCTCTCCAGTTGGTTGGTATTCCGTAGGTCGGGGTGAGCGCGAAGCCGAACCCCGACGCTCCTCAAGCGAGCCAGCGCTCCCTGTTTTCCACCACGAAGGCGTCATCCGTCAAGTGCGGGTAATCGCGCTGCACCCGGCTCAATTCCGCCGCCTGCCCCTCGCTCAGCCCCTCCTGCGGGTCCAGGCACCACGTGCCCTGCAGGACGCCCTGGCGGCGCAGCACCTCGTGGCAGCCGGCGATGCAGCCGTGGAAGTCGTGCGCCACGTCGAACAGCGCCGCATTGCAGTCGGTCACCTGGCTGTCCAGCGCCAGCAGCTCTATGGGCGCCTGGCCGGCGGCCACGGCCGCATGGATGCGATCGAGCAGCTGCACCGCCGCGCGCGTCCACACGCTCCAGTGACCGAGCAGGCCGCCGCGGATGCGCACCGTGACCGGCTGGCCGTCGCGCACGAAGCTGAAGGGCGCCAGCAGGTCCAGCACGATGTGGTCGTCGTTGCCGGTGTAGAGCGTGATGCGCTCCTCGGCCCGGGCCGCCACCACGCCGCGGATCACGTCGAGGGTGCGATAGCGGTGGAAGGGCGCCATCTTGATTGCGATGACGTTCTCGATGGCGGCAAAGCGCTGCCAGAAGGTCATCGGCAGGTGGATGCCGCCCACGGCCGGCTGCAGGTAGAAGCCCACCAGCGGGAATTCGTCGGCGACGGCGCGGCAATGCGCGACCAGTTCTTCTTCGCTGCTGCCCTTCATCGCGGCGAGGCTCAGGAGCCCGGCGTGGTAGCCCAGGCCGCGCGCGATGCGCGCCTCGCGCACCGCCTGTTCGGTGCTGCCCGCGAGGCCGGCCACCATGAACAGCGGACGCTTTCCGCCCAGCGGCTCCCACTCGCGCGCGGTCTGCATCGCGAGCTCCAGCACCGGCTGGTACAGGCCCACCTCGCGGATCGCGAACTGCGTGGAGTGCACGCCCACGGCGACGCCGCCGGCGCCGGCGTCGAGGTAGTAGCGCGTCATCGCGCGCTGGCGGCGCGCATCGAGCTGGCGCCCGGCATCCAGCGCCAGCAGGTGCGCGGGAATCACGGCGCCGCGCCTGAGCACGGCCAGGCTGTCGGCGGGGATCTCTCGGAAGTGCATGGCCGGCCGCTCTAGTACTTGCCGTCCCGCGCTTCGTAGTGCGTGGGCTTGCCCAGGCTGGCGCCGCCACGCTGCACCCAGTCGGCGGTCCAGTCCAGCATGCGTTCCAGGCTCACCTGCGGCGCACCGAACAGGCGGAAGGCTTCGCTGCAATCCACCAGCCAGGCGGTGTCCGCCTCCTGCCCCGCGAACGTGGGCTGCACGCCGAAGCGGCGCCCGAACTCGCCCGCCACCTCGCGGATGCTCACCTTCGGGCCGCTCAGGTTCAGCGGCGTGGTCGGCGTCGTGCAGTGCGCCAGCGTGCGCAGCGCCCAGTCGTTCGCCTCGCCCTGCCAGATGATGTTGGCGTGGCCCATGCCCAGCTCGATGGTCTCGCGCCTGAGCACCTTCTGCGCCACGTCGTGCAGCACGCCATAACGCATGTCGATCGCATAGGACAGGCGCAGCAACCGCCCGGCGGTGCCCTTGTCATGCGAGAAGTGCTGGAACAGGCGCTCGCGCGCGACACACGAGTTGGCGTACTCGCCCGAAGGGGCGGTCGGCGGCATGGTTTCGGGCGCGCCCTGGCCCTCGCGCGTGGACACGAACGGGTACACGCAGGCGGTGGAGAAGGCGACGATGCGCGATGCGGCGAAGCGCTCGGCCACCAGCGCAGGCACGTGCGCGTTCATCGCCCAGGTGAGCCACTCGCTGCCGGTGGAGCCGAACTTGCGGCCGGCCATGAAGACGACGTTGGGCGCATCCGGCAGGGAAGCGAGCGCATCGCGCGACAGCAGGTCGGCGGCGATGCATTCCACCCCCGCCTCCTGCAGGTGCTCGCGCAGGCCCGGCTCGGAGAAGCGCGCGACGCCGATCACGCGGCGCTGCGGCACCGCGCGCTTGGCCATGCGCGCCAGCGTCGGCCCCATCTTGCCGCCCACGCCCAGCACCATGATGTCCCCGGGCGCGCGCTCCAGCGCCTGCACCAGTTCAGGCGTTGGCCGGCTCATGAGCTCCTCGAGCGCGGCGAGGTCCGCGATGCGGGCAGGCAGTTGCGGGGCAGCTTGCGTCATCCCGCGACTATTCACCAGTTGGTGAATTAGGGCAACTTGGGGGAAGCCCTTGGAACTTGCGCGTGAACGGCCGCGCTCAGGCGCGGCAGCGTTCCAGCACGTGGCGCGACATGGCCGCGGCCAGCTCGTGCTGGCCGACGAATACCCTGCCGGAGAACTCCGCTTCCAGCAGCCGCGCCTCCTCCTCGTTGTGCGAACGCACGACGATCTCGATGCCGGGGTTCAGCAGCCGGGCATGCAGCGCCATCTGGCGCGCCGCCAGCATCCCGGGGGTGGCGATCACGAGCATGCTGGCGCGCGCGATGTGCGCCTGCACCAGCACCTCCGGCAGCGCAGCGTCCCCGCTCACCGCGGGCACGCCCTGCGCGCGCAGTTGCTCGACCAGTTGCCGGTTTTCCTCGGCGACCACGAAGGGCTGGCCGGCTGCCTGCAGGGTCTCGCCGACCTTGCGGCCCACGCGGCCATAGCCCACCAGCACCACCTGGCCGGTGAGCAGGCGGGGATCGGTGGACATCGGCAGTTCGGCCAGCGGATCGTCGCGCGCGGCCAGGTCGCGCGCGAGCTGCGAACGGGCGAGCAGCCAGCGCTGCAAGGGCGCGACCGCCTTGAACAGCAGCGGATTGAGGCCGATGGAGATCAGCGCGCCCGCCACGACGAGGCTCTGCGCCTCGGCCGGCAGCACGCCCAGGCTTCCGCCGAGTCCGACCAGGATGAAGGAGAACTCGCCGATCTGCGCCAGGCTCGCCGAAACCGTGAGGGCCGTGTTGAGCGGGTAGCGCAGCAGCAGCACGAGCGCCGCGGCGGCCAGCGACTTGCCGATGACGATGACGCCGACCACCACCAGCACCCGCAACGGGGCGTCGACCAGGATGCGCGGATCGAACAGCATGCCCACGGAGACGAAGAACAGCACGGCGAAGGCGTCGCGCAGCGGCAGCGTCTCCTCGGCCGCGCGGTGGCTGAACTGCGATTCGCGCAGCACCATGCCGGCGAAGAAGGCACCCAGTGCGAAGGAAACGCCGAACAGCAGCGTCGCGCCATAGGCGATGCCCACGGCGGCCGCGACGACGCACAGCGTGAACAGCTCGCGCGAGCCGAGCTTCTGCACCTGCCACAGCAGCCAGGGGAACAGGCGGCGCCCGACCACCAGCATCAGGACCACGAACAGTCCGACCTGCAGCAAGGTGAGCACGATGTTGCGCCAGAGGCTTGCCGCGTCGGTCCCCTGCCCGGTCAGCGCGCCCGCAAGCGGCGGCAGCAGCACCAGCACGAGCACCATCGCGAGGTCTTCCACCACCAGCCAGCCCACGGCGGCGCGGCCGTCGAAGCTTTCCAGCAGGCCCTTGCTCTCGAGCGCGCGCAGCAGCACCACCGTGCTCGCCACCGACAGCGCAATGCCGAAGACCAGCGCCGCCGCGGCGCTCCAGCCCCACAAGGTGGCGACGCCGAAGCCGAGCGCGGAGGCAACGAGCATCTGCACCACGGCGCCGGGCACCGCGATCTTGCGCACCGCGAGCAGGTCGCCCCAGGAGAAGTGCAGGCCCACGCCGAACATCAGCAGCATCACGCCGATCTCCGCCAGCTGCGATGCGAGGCCAGTGTCGGCGACGAAGCCGGGCGTGAAGGGTCCGATGATCACGCCGGCCAGCAGGTAGCCGACCAGGGCCGGCAGCTTCAGGCGCGCCGCGGCGAATCCGAGCAGCAGCGCCAGGCCGAGCGCCGCCGCGATCGTCGTGATCAGGGGAAGGTTGTGTTCCATGCGCCCATGATGACCGATGACGAATGACAAATGACTGATGACAAAGAGAAGGGCCCGCCGAAGCGGGCCCCTCATCCGTCATTTGTCATCCGTCACTGTCATGACGCCTGCGTCACGACGCAACGAGCGTCCTCAGATCTTCACGTTGGTCATGTAGCTGTCGAAGCGGTACTCCGAGAAGCGGGTCCACAGCAGCTGGTCGCGCTGGAAGGCGCGCATGTCCTGGTGGATCTTCTTGAAGTCGGGCGACTTGGCTTCGTGCTCGGCGAACACTTCCATCGCGGCCTTCCAGCCGGCGTCCATCAGCTCCTTGGAGAAGGGCATCAGGCGCGTCTTGGCGGCCACGAGGCGCTTGAGTGCCTGCGGGTTGACGGCGTCGTACTTGGCGGTCATGTCGCGCGCGGCCACCTTGGTCGCGGCATCGACGATCGCCTTGTTCTCGGCGGACAGCGCAGCGTAGGCCTTGGTGTTGATGAAGAACTCCAGCTCGGCGCCGCCTTCCCACCAGCCGGGGTAGTAGTAGAAGGGAGCGACCTTGTTGAAGCCCAGCTTCTCGTCGTCATAGGGTCCGACGAATTCGGTCGCGTCCAGCGTGCCCTTCTCGAGCGCCTGGTACACCTCGCCGGCGGGCATGTTCTGCGCCACGACGCCCAGCTTGGCCATCGTCTCGCCGAACAGGCCGCCACCCAGGCGCATCTTCAGGCCCTTGAGGTCGGCGACCGACTTGATCTCCTTGCGGTACCAGCCGCCCATCTGCGTGCCGGTGTTGCCCGCGCTTTCGCTCTTGATGTTGTACTGCGCGTAGAAGGCGTCCATCAGCTTGCGGCCGTTGCCGTGCTCCATCCAGGAGTCCATCTGGCGCGCGTTCAGGCCGAACGGCACTGCGCAGCCGAAAGCGAAGATCGCGTTCTTGCCGGTGAAGTAGTAGGGCGCCGTCTGCGCCATCTCGATCGTGCCGTTCTGGATGGCGTCGACGACGCCGAAGGCGGGCATCAGTTCGCCGGCCGCGTGGACGGAGACTTCGAACTTGCCGCCCGAGAGTTCGCGGACGGTGCGCGAGAACATCTCGGCGCTGCCGAAGATGGTGTCCAGCGACTTCGGGAAGCTGGAGGCCAGGCGCCAGCGCACGGCGGCCTGGGCGTGCACCGCGGGGGCGATGCCGGAAGCGAGCACGCCGGCGATGCCGGCGCGCTTGATGAGGGAACGGCGGTCCATGGGGAGAGTCTCCAATGTGGGAAAAAACTGCGCGGTCATGATGCGCCCCGATGCGGTGCAAAGCTGTCAGAAGGCTTGCATTGCCGAGCTCGAGGGCGAAGCACGTCACGATTATCGTCACCCCGCGGAGGCGCGCAGGGCCCCCGAATTCGCAAGCCCTGGATTCCCGCCTGCGCGGGAATGACGATCGTCAGAGCTTCTGCGACTGCATGAAGCGGTCGAACGTGGCCTCGGTGAAGCGGAACCACAGGTTCTGGTCCGAGCGGAACCGGGCGAAATCGCCGTAGACCTTCTTCCAGTTCTCGTTCCTGGCCGACAGCTCTTCGTAGAGCTTCATCGACTGCTTGAAGGCGTCGGCCATGACATCGGCCGGAAAGGGACGCAGCTTGGCGCCGGAACCCACCAGTTGCTTGAGCGCCTGCGGGTTCCTGGCGTCGTACTTGGCCTGGGTCTCCACGTGCGCGAAGGCGCAGGCGGCTTCGACGATGGCCTTGTTCTCGGCCGACAACGCGTGGTAGGCCTTCTGGTTGATGTACAGGTCCAGCTGCAGGCCGCCTTCCCACCAGCCGGGGTAGTAGTAGAAGGGGGCGACCTTGTGGAAGCCGAGCTTCTGGTCGTCATAAGGGCCGATCCACTCGGCCGCGTCGATGGTGCCCTTCTCCAGCGCCTGGTAGATCTCCCCCCCGGGAATGTTCTGCGGCACGCCCCCCATGCGTTCGAGCACCTTGCCCGCGAAGCCGCCGATGCGGAACTTCAGGCCCTTGAGGTCGGCGACCGACTTGATCTCCTTGCGCATCCAGCCGCCCATCTGCGCGCCGGTGTTGCCGCAGGCGAAGTTCACGATGTTGTACCTGGCGTAGAACTCGCGCATCAGCTTCAGGCCGTTGCCCTCGAAGGTCCATGCGCTCATCTGGCGGCTGTTGAGGCCGAAGGGGATGGCGCCGCCGATGGCGAAGGTCTCGTCCTTGCCGAAGAAGTAGTAGGGCGCGGTGTGCGCCGCTTCGACGGTGCCCTGCTGCACGCCGTCGACGACCCCGAAGGCCGGCATCAGTTCGCCCGCGGCATGCACGGAGACGTCGAAGCGGTTGTTCGACAGCTGCCTGACCTTCTGCGCGAACACCTCGGCCGCACCATAGATGGTGTCGAGCGACTTCGGGAAGCTGGAGGCCAGGCGCCAGCGAATGCTGGCCTGTGCGTGCACGGCCGGTGCGGCACCGGCGGCCAGCACGCCGGCGATGCCGGCTTGCCTGAGGGCGGAACGACGATCCATGGTGGCCTGTCGGTTTTGGATGAGGCGGAGCGCATCTTCCACGCCGGTGGCTGCGAAAGCTGTCGGCCTGCTGGCAGGCCCCAAGGAAAAAGCGGCCCGCGGGCCGCTCCTGGAAGCTCTGGATCCCCGCCGGCGCGGGGACCACGAATCATCCGAGCTTCTGCGCCTGCATGAAGCGGTCGAAGGTCGCTTCGGTGAAGCGGAACCACAGGTTCTGGTCGGCGCGGAACTTCGAATAGTCGCCGTAGATCTTGGCCCAGTCGGGGTTCTTGGCGCCGATCTCCGAATAGACGGCCATCGAATGCTTGTACGCCTCGTTCATCACGTCGGTGGAGAACGGGCGCAGCTTCGTGCCCTGGCCGACCAGCTGCTTCAGGGCTGCCGGGTTGCGCGCGTCATAGCGGGCCTGCATGACCACGTGCGCATGCGACGCGGCGTTCTCGACAATCGCCTTGTTCTCGGCCGACAGCGCATTGAAGGCCTTGTCGTTGATGAAGAAGTCCAGCTGCGGACCGCCTTCCCACCAGCCGGGGTAGTAGTAGAA
>DATAGN010000341.1:0-2994 GCA_036263715.1 Ramlibacter sp. | reverse complement strand
CTCGTTCGCCGCGCTGCTCGCCGGCGCCGGCCTCGCGATCGGGGCTGCGTGGAGCGGCTTGCTGGGCAACTTCGCCGCCGGCGCCTTCATGCTGGTCCTGCGGCCGTTCAAGGTGGGAGACTTCATCACCGCGGCGGGCGTGACGGGGACGGTGCAGGACCTCGGCCTGTTCGGCACCACCATCATCACGCCGGACAACGTGCTGACCCTGGTGGGCAACGGCAAGGTGTTCGGCGACACCATCCAGAACTTCTCGGTGCTGCCCATGCGCAGGGTCGATCGCACCGCGCAGCTGTCCGGCGCGGTGGACACGGCCGAAGCCCGCGGCCGCTTGCGTGACGCCGTGATGCGCATCCCGAACGTGCTGCAGTCGCCACCGCCTGAAGTGAACCTGCTCGACCTGAACGGCCTCGGCCCGGTGCTCGCCGTGCGTCCCTATTGCCGCAACGAACACTACTGGCAGGTGTACTTCGACACGAACGAGGCGATCGTTCGCACAGCCAAGGAAGCCGGCTGGCCGGCGCCGACGCCGGTGAGCATCCAGCGGGTCGAGCAGATGGATTGAGGCCTACACTGCGAGACCCACGAGGAGACCGCATGATGAGAGCGAATGGCATGGCCATGGCCGCTGCGATGCTGGCGGGCTGCGCCGGACTGCAAGGGAGCGCACCCGCCGCGCCTTTCCGCCCCACGGCCATCGAACGTTGCGAACAGCTGGCCGGCCTGGCCATCCCAGCGTCCGCCATCGGGCTGCCCACGCGCGGCGCGGTCATCACCACTGCCGAGCGCGCGCCCGAGGTGGCGCCGTACCGCGACGCCGAGGGCGAGCACCTGCTGCCGACGCCGGCACGCTGCCTCGTCCTGGGGCGGGTGGATTCCATCGACCCGAATGCCTCGCCGATTAACTTCGCGGTGAACCTGCCGCTGGCCAACTGGAACGGACGCGCGCTGCAGTCCGGCGGCGGTGGCATGGGCGGCGTGGTGATCACGGCGCCGGGCAACAAGGCGTCGGGCCGCTTCGACCCGAACCCGGTGAACGTGCCTTATCCGATCACGCAGGGCTACGTCACCTACGGCAGCGACCAGGGACATCCGCGCGCCGGTCCCACCAGCTTCGCCTTCGCCCGCAACGAAGAGGTGCTGCGCAATTGGGCCTACGAGGAGATCAAGAAGACGCGCGATGCCGTGATGGTGGTGATCCAGGCGGCGTACGGCCGCAAGCCCACGCACGTGTTCTTCAGCGGCGAGTCGGCCGGCGGCCGGGAGGCGCTGCGCGCGGCGCAGAAGTTCCCACGCGACTACGACGGTGTGATCGCCACCTCGCCGGTGATCAGCTGGTACCCCGTCCACCTGTTCGACAACGAGATCCGCAACGCGCTTATGGGTGGCTTCCTCGATGCCCGCGCCATCAAGTTGGTGGCGGACCGCACCCGTGCAACTTGCGATGCCGCCGACGGCCTGCGCGATGGCGTGATCGCGAAGTACCTGGAATGCCCCAACGACGCGGCGCAGCTGCAGTGCCAGCCCGGCCAGGCCCCTGGCACCTGCCTCACGCCCGCGCAGGTGGCGTCGGTCAATGCGATCCGCGAGCCGCGGCAGATGCCCCTGACCTTCGCCAACGGCATGACGCGGGTGCCGGGCTTCGGCGTGACCGGCGACGAGGACGGCCCCGCCTGGCAGTGGCCCTTCTACGCGGTCGGCACGGAGCCGCCGTCGCGTCCGCTACCCCCCGGCTTCGGCTTCGAGCCGCGGCGCGGCGCGGTGTTGAACTTCGCGGGTTTCCTGATCCGCCACACCATCGTGCAGCGGGACGACTTCGACCCCTACGGCTTCGACATGCGTCCTTACGCGCAACGCATCCAGCACCTGTCGAACCTGTTCGATGCCACAGACCCGGATCTCTCCGCCTTCGCGGCGCGCGGCGGCAAGTTGATCATCGTCCACCCTTCGGCCGACAATGCGTCGCCCCTGACGCTGTCGGCGGAGTACTTCGGCAGCGTCCGCCAGAAGATGGGCGACGCGGCCACGGACCGCTTCCTGCGCCTGTACGTGCCGGCCGGCGGCAGCCACAACGTGGGCGGCACCAGCCAGGTGAACGCACTGGCGATGCTGGAAGACTGGGTACTCAAGGGGCAGGTGCCGCCCGATGCGCCCGTGGCCGAGAACCGCAGCATCGAGGATGCGCGCCTGATCAACACCATGCCGGCCTGCCGCTTCCCCGCCTGGCCGCGGTACGACGGCAGCGGCGACCCCAAGATTGCGGCCAGCTTCACCTGCGTGCCACGCGCGGAATTGTTGCGAATGCGCCAGCAATAGGCATTCGGGCACGAGCCGCGCCGACGCGGCGCAGACGATCTGCAGGGGATGGGCTACGCTTGTGCACCGACAGGAGGCAGCGTGGTCCACGTCAAGATCAGGAACATGTTCGTGGCCGGGCTGGCCGCCATTGGCGGCAGCGCGCTTGCCCTGCAGGTCACCAGCCTCACGCCGCAGGGCGAAGTGGCGCAGGTGCGGCAGGTCGTCGCGAAGTTCGATGCGCCCGCCGTGACCTTCGGCGATCAGAGGGCGCCAGCCCCGCTGGCGCTCACCTGCAGCGATCCCCAGGCCACGCGCGGCACCGGCCGCTGGAACAGCGACCGCGAGTGGCTCTTCCAGTTCGACCGCGACCTGCCTCCGGGCGTGAACTGCAGCGTGCAGGTGCGCGCCGGCTTCCGCTCGCCGCAGGGGGCCACGCTCACCACCGGGAACTGGCGCTTCACCACGGGCGGGCCCTTCGTGCAGCAGGTGCGCCCCGGCGGCGGCCGCATCGACGAGGAGCAGGTGTTCGTGCTCCGGCTCAACGGACCGGCGACCGTGGCCAGCCTCCAGCAGCATGTGAGCTGCAGCGTCGAAGGCATGGGCGAACGGGTGCCGGTGCGCCTGCTGCAGGGCGCCGAGCGCGACAACCTGCTCAAGGCGCTGGGGCTGGCCAAGGACGCCGCGACCGAGCCCCTG